>SEAL01000036.1 GCA_004145215.1 Chloroflexota bacterium
AGTGATTGTCCAGCTGCCGCCTTACCACGGTTCTGAATACCGTTGAACGCTACAATCGTAATTGCTGCCAAAATACCGATTACAACGATAACGATCAAGAGCTCGACAATCGTAAATCCACGATTATTTAGTGTAGTTGATTCTTTATTAGTCATAATAAACCTAGTAAGTTCCTGTTACTGGTCCTGTTGCCCATGTAGTGCATGCACCACCGATTGTTTGGGTAACCTTAGTTGCTGCTCCTGATTTAGTGTAATCGTAGTACGAAACTTGCGCACCCGCACCTGAAGTTGTCGCGCAAGGTGTGTATTCTACAGTCGCCGATTTAGTCGGTGCGGTACCTGCGGTAATGGCAGCTAAATCAACACCTGAACCTGTTAACGTTGACTCATTGTTAGCTGCAAATGTTGCAGTAGAGGTTGGATATGCGGATGCAACGGAGTTTGCAGCCTCGGCTTTTTTGATAATAACGTTAGCTGCTGACTGCGCGCTAGCTGTCTTACCACGGTTCTGAATACCGTTGAACGCTACAATCGTAATTGCTGCCAAAATACCGATGACAACGATCACAATCAAGAGCTCTACGATTGTGAATCCAGATTCTGTTTTGTTTAGTTTGTTAGTTTGAAGACCCATTTTTTCAAATGCCCCCTAATTAATGTAAATGTATGTGACTAATATACTATGAAAAATTTCTAAGCGCAAGCACAATAAACACTAACTGAGGTTTGCTTTAGATTGTTATAGACCCAATTTTCTACAATGGCGTTTTTGAAAAATGAACCAGCATTTGGATAGACAGATGGGTCGGGTAGTTTATCGGCACGTATTTCTGTCGTGGCATCACGCATTAGTCGCGGCGTATATTCAGTAATGTGTTTACGATCAAAATAGGACTGCAGGGCTGCATAGAATGGTGGAGTTGGCGCTGATTTATACAATTTGAATGTCACATCAAGGATGATATAGCGTCCCTTTGCGACATTTTTGAATATACTATCACGGTAACTGAACTGACAATCATCCCATGTTAGCTGTGTGATTACATCTGACTGTGTGTCATAGGCTGTGCATGATACAAATGTGTCGGCTACTTCTTGGCCATAGGCGCCCACATTTTGGACTGGCGACGCACCAACGGTACCAGGAATTGCAGACATTGCTGCAACGCCACTCAGGTTCATGTCGACCGATCGAGCGACAAATTCGTCCCACGATTCACCTGCGCCAACCTTGATAGTTGTAGACGCAACGTCTTCGCTGATCACTTCGAACCCTGGAATTGTTATTTTAATTGTCAGCCCGCCGAATCCTTCGTCGTGTACGATCGTGTTGCTGCCGCCGCCGATGATAAATACCTGCTGTTGTAGTCGCACTGCGTTTTTGTACAGGGTGACGACGTCGTTGGGCGTGGCTGCTTCTGCAAAAAAGTGTGTATTGCCCCCAATCTTCATAGTAGTCATTTGCCCAAGTGATACGTTCGTCAATACATTCATTGCGCTTATTATAGCCTAAAACAGCAGTGGGTGATATAATAATTCAGCACGCACAGTGTAGGTATACGCACCCGTAGCTCAGTGGATTAGAGCACTGGTCTTCGGAACCAGGTGTCGCTAGTTCGAATCTAGCCGGGTGTACCATAGAAAAAAGACTAGTTTTTCGCTAGTCTTTTTTCTATGGTAGGAAATATTTCATTGGGCAGGACGCAGTTACTATAGGCCGTGACTGCAAAAATGGCTGGACGCTATGCGCACCGCGGATGATGATTACCACGGGATGCTCAACCATGTATATAGCAAGATGTGTGCGCCGATTGGAATTAGCCATAACGTGTATAATTTTCGGTAATGTCGCACCGCCTTTATGTACACCGTGTCTACTCCGATCAGTAAACAGATTTTGAATATAGTGACAAATAGAGGATCACCCGCCATTTCTATAAACCCGATAGCTGTCAGGAAGACGTAAAGTAAAAAGAATAGGTTAAAGACAATGAGTAACAGTGTTGTTGTAGCGATCGTAAGTTTACGTACCAGATTCGAATCCATGTCAAGATTGTAGCACGGCTTTGCACGTATGTGATCTGCTATCATAATGACATGTCCTGGCAACTCCTCACCGCTATCAGTGTTTTGTTTTTATCTATTTCGGTGTTGCTGCAGCGCGTATTGTTGCACCGCTACAAAGTCGATCAATATGCGTATGTCGTGCTATTTCAGGCAACTGTTGGAATTATTCTGTGCGTGGTTGCGGCTATTGTTGGGTTTTCGTTACCGAGCATTCAGACGTTGTTAATCCCGGCGTTAATCGCGATGCTGTCATTCGGGGTGGGTCACATTATGTACGCGCGGACCTTGAAGTTAGTGGAACCGTCGGTGTTTTCGGTGCTGTTTGCGACGCAAGCGGTATGGATCATGCTGATCGGTATCGCGCTATTCAACGAAAGTCTAACGGCTATACAGATCGCCGGTACAGTGTTGATATTTGCCAGTGTTGCTATGTTAGCTGGTAAATACCGCTCGCTAATAGCGAATAAAGGTACGATGTACGGATTGGTAACTGGCGCACTGTTTGGTGTAGCGATAACCAGCTGGTCGTACGTCGGGCGTCATACGGACGGACTATCGTGGGCGGCGATTAGTTTTGTCGGCACTGCACTGATCGTTGTGTTGTTGCACCCCAGCTCAATCCGAAAAGTACGGCCGCTACTGACAGGCAAAATCTTGGCACGGTTCGTTGTATTAGGCACGGTCTATGGTGCTGGCAGTTTGGCGATGCTATTTGCCTACAAATACGGTACGTTTGCCGAAGTGACACCACTGCGTCAGACTTCCATTATCGTGACCGTTGTTCTGTCACTGGCATTTTTTGCATCGGATCGTCAAAATATCAGGAAAAAACTGTTCGCTGCGGCATTGTGCTGCGCCGGTGTCGTATTGATCGTCGTCTAATCTGACAACACTATTTGCCTCAAAAGATGATATAATATTCTAAAGAACGATTCTTATGAATAACAGTCAACTCAATCCGCTCGGCCAGCAGTTTGCCGATGCAATTCAACGTGCACATGCCGAGCGTGATCAGGCCGTGAAGCATGCACATATATCCGAAACCATGCATGTCATAGGGGCAGGGCGTACGCTGACAGCCGCTTACGAACAGTTGCGGAATGCAGCCGAATACACCGAAGAACATTTGCTATTACAACGAGCAATCAGGCGTTTTTACAAGCGTCTGTTTTTGTCGCGTGACGAAAAGCGCGTCGGTCTGTGCGGCGCAGAACTGATCACAGAGCTGACACTTGCGGGGTATTTAACGAATGACAGTGTTCCGACGGATACAGTTGATCGTATTAGCCAGACGTCACTGCGTTATTTTGCAGCGCATCATGCAATTTCGCGTAATTACAAATTGCAGCCGCGATCAGAAGAGTGGGTGACGGCTGTGCTGGCGGTTGAAATTGAAGGCTACGTCAATAATCTGTCAGATCGGGCAGTATTCGTGCAGTTTGCGTACGATTACTTTAAAACATCTATCAATCAATCGACGCTGTCATTAGAAAATACGACAAATTATGACATATCATTGTTTATTGCGACGCATCGATCATTGATGAAGTCGGATTATGCGACGATTCGTCATGCGCTGTTGGAACGCTATCAACAGACGCCAGAGAATATCGATGCATTCATGCAGACGAATCTAAGCATTGATTCGCTGATTGCATCAAAAGATGTCGAAAAATTGACGCGGCTCGTTAATCGCTACGGTGCGCCGCTACGAATTTTATGGCGGATTGAACAAGAACATCCCGAATCAATGTCGTCGTTAACGCAGCCAGATAAGTTTTTGGAATTATATCGTCAGCAAATTGCCGACGAATATGTGCAGATGAACGACCGTATCAATCGCGGTGTGATCAAGAGTGTACTATTTCTGTTTATCACAAAACTACTGATTGGCGTCAGTATTGAAGTCCCGGCAGATTATCTGATGCACGGAATGATACTGTGGCTACCGCTTGCTATCAATTTACTGTTCCCGCCACTGTACATGATATTGCTGCGGTTGACGTTGGCGCTACCTGGTCAGTCAAATACCGAAGCGCTCGTCGATCGGATCGAAGCGCTACTCTATAGTCCAAAAACCGTTCCGATCGTTGTCCGTGCAGATACCGGCCAGCACACCAGTGCCTTTAACGTTGTCTATGCGCTATTTTTCCTATTAGTTTTTGGAGCAGCGGGCTTTGGGCTATGGCTGCTTGAATTCACGGCCGTGCACCTGTTGATATTCTTTGTATTTTTGTCGACTGCCAGTTTCCTAGGTTTCCGATTGTCACGCATGATTCGTGAAATCGAAACCGTTGATACGCATCAGAATGGTATCAGCCTGGTACGCGACTTTTTGTATTTGCCATTCGTTGTTGTCGGCCGTTGGATTAGTGAAAAGTATTCTCGCGTTAACCTCGTTGCAACTGTGCTCGATATGGTAATCGAATTGCCACTGAAGACTGTCCTGAACTTGATCCGTCAATGGGGTATGTTTATCAGTAGTAAAAAAGACGAACTGTAATTATTCTAGGCTGATACGGATCGTACCGCTATTTTCGTTCGTACTGCCCATTGATGTCGATTTTGTGGTCAGGCTGACGACGATAGTTTTAACACCACCAATGTTGTACACAGGTGATTCAGAGTAAGCGTTCGAAATGGGCGTCGTATCAGTCGGCTGCGCAAAGTAATCAACTTTGAATGATGTGACGTTTCGTGTGATGACCGCATCAGTTGCCTGGCAGGCAGTGTTGCCACCGTTTTTCTGGGCAATTGTACACGTTTGTTTTTGCGCTGGCTCGGCACCACAACGCCCACCGGCTTCGACGGCCGTTATAGTCCGGCGATAGAGGGTTCCGTCGTTGACGAAATACACGTTATTATTTAACAATCCGGTCGAGCAGCTGGACGCACGCGAGAATATTAATGCTCGACTACTGTCGTTTTTCGGCTTGTCGGTAGCGTAACTATTGACGACCAGAACTCGACTGTCAGCAGACGTTCCGGTCCACTTCCAGTTTGTTGAGGTTGGATCGGGAAGCGATGGTTCGCTAGCGAAACTCACTGATGTGTTGAGATCAGATTCGATCATATGTAGTGCGCTGCGTGTGTCGTTGGCTTGAACGGTCGATCCCATAATAGAATAATTTGATTTTAAAAAGTCGAAAAGCACGGTAAAAATCAAAAATATCAGGATCGATAGCATCGAAATAACGATAACGATTTCGACCAGTGTGATGCCGGATTGATTAGTTCGTGATGAATGCTGCATGGACGATTCTTTCTGTATTCGCTGCATCGGTGCCATAAATTACCACTGATTCTACTCGGATAGGTGCATCGGTAGACAGGCAGCCTTGGGGGGCAAAGACGCGTACGGTTTGTTTTGAATATGCCCCTAATTTACTGGTCGCGCTGCTGGGCTCTGGTGAAAAATTATAGTCAGATGGGTTTTCTGCTGGGACGCTACTGCCTATCAGTCGGCCGGGTTTTGACCCTGACCCCAGTCCTGATTGATCCATATCGTCACCGGGAGAACAGGTCAGGTTCGATGGCCGTTTCGGGAACTTTTTCAGGTTTGAATACGCGACATCGCCTGCGATAGATCGTTTTTCAACAGCGGCGCGTTGCTTTTGCGCTGTGATCGTCAATTGAAAAAAGAATGCTAAAAACAAGCTGACGACAAACAAGGTTGTGACAACTTCGATAAGGGTGAAACCGGATTCAGTTCTGCGAGCGTTCCGACTGTTCATGGTACGGTTACTCGTGTTGATACTCGCCAGACAGGAACGCAAAAAACGTACCTAATGATTAATATAAAGGGTGAGGACCAGCAGGCGTATACGATCGATGCAACAGACACCCTACGTTCGCCAAGCGGTCAGAATAACTGCGTTAATGTTGCGCGAATCAAAAAAAATGACCGAATATCGTTCAAATTACCGAAAGTGAGCGACGATTCCGCAACTGCATTTACGGCATGCTATGCAAAGACTGATACGGGCTACTATCTAACGGTAGGGCAGTAGATGGCGACCGATAGTTCAGAACTGCCAGTGGCAATCGGTAAAGTAGCCCGCCGCGAACTAGCTGTCTTTGGTGTCACTCGAATGGATCAGCTGCGAACTGTGACAGAAAAAGAATTGTTAGCGATTCACGGTGTCGGGCCAAAAGCAATTCAGATACTGCGACAACAGCTACTGGATGGTGAATACGAATCAAAACTAATCCAAACATAGTCGACTTTGTTACAATAATTGATATGAATGATGTTGATAATTATCTGGCGAACGTCGAGTCGAACAAAAGAGCCGAACTGGAGCGTATCCGGATGCTCGTTAAAAAGATTGCACCAACCGCAGTCGAATCGATTTCTTATGGCATGCCTGCCTATAAATATAATGGCAAACCATTGATTTACTATGCTGCCTTCAAAGATCACATGAGCGTATTTCCTACGCCCGATCCTGCGACGAAATTACAGGACCGTTTGTCGTCATATAAAGTTTCAAAGGGCACGATTCAATTCACGTTAGAGCACAGTCTGCCGGATGATCTGATAGAGCAGCTGGTGCTGGTTCGGATGAAGCAGATAGATTCATAGTATTCGACTTTTCCTGTCGTTGTCGCTGGCAATCTAATCTGTTACGCTAGTAAGAATGAAATTATTGAATGGATCAGAATTAGTCGACTTTATAAAAGTCAGACAGGCAAAGCAAATACGAACCTTGCGACAGGCGGACAAGGTATTTCCAAAGCTCGCTATTTTGCAAACGATTGATGACCCCGTTATCGATACGTATGTTCGGATGAAGCGCCGCTATGGTGATGATATTTTAGTTGATGTCGACGTGCGCAAGGTCGCTCAAGCGGACTTACTGGCGGCGATCAGCCAATTGAACAGTGATGAATCTATCCACGGCATCATTGTTCAACTGCCACTTGCGATACCCGCAGAAACACAGGCCGCCATCGATGCCGTTGATCCGTCAAAGGACGTCGATGGGCTAGGTGCGAACGCCACGCTAGATCCTGCAACGCCGACGGCAATCAACTGGTTGCTGGCTGGTTATGCGGTTGATTTGAAAGCAAAAACGATTGCAATTGTTGGTATGGGGCGTCTCGTCGGTGCGCCGTTGGCAAAAATGTGGACAAACAGCGGCTATATCGTCACGACGTTCGATGAAGATAACGGCGATCTATCGACATTAGTTGATTACGATATTATTGTGACGGCCACGGGTGTTGCTGGCTTGATCACGCCCGCGATGGTAAAGCAGGGTGCGGTCGTTGTCGATGCTGGGACGGCAAGTGAACATGGTAAAATTGTTGGTGATGTATCGTCAGACGTACGTGAACGTGATGATATTAGTATAACGCCGGTTAGGGGTGGCGTTGGACCGCTAACTGTCGCTGCGCTATTTGATAATGTTATTACAGCAGCAACGAAAGTTGCTGAATTACGCAAAACCAGTCACTAGACGTTCGCTGCGACTAGTTCAGATTAAGTGCTTCTTTGACACGAGTCACAACTTGGCTTGGTGTCAGCTCTGCTTTAACGATGTAACTGTGAATACCAAGTGATTTGAGTGATTTTGGTGATTCTTCGGCGCCGAGATTCGTCAGAATAATCACAGGAGTCTGCTTCCCCCAATCCGTAGCGCGGATTTTTGCCAATGCCTCGTCACCGGTCATTTCTGGCATTTGTAGATCCAATAGAATCATATCGGGCTGAAACTTTTCAGCCATTGCAACACCGCTTTTCCCATTGTCTGCTACCTGAACCTCAAAGCCATCGGCTTCAAACTTCATTCGATACATTTGGTTGATGACCGAGTCATCTTCGATAATTGCAATTTTAGTCATAAAACTATTGTAACATGCCAAAAACACGGCCAAATGAAGATTACTATTGATTTTTAATAGCAAATATGTTATAGTTGTTTCCAAGGTATTACCGATGTATTGTGTTAAAATAAGCGCAACATACTGCTACATTTTATTGTGATAGCTGCAAAGTAATAGCAACATAATTATGACTCAAACAATTGACTCACCATTAGAGCAAGGACCACAGTCGCTTCCACCAAAAGGTGTCGGCAACTTGAATGTGCTGCCCGGTAATAGCCAGGGCGACATAGTTGATCAGATGAAGGATGTGCGCGCTAGCTATGTCAAAGCAATGGGGTGGTTCGAGGATATTCGAGACGATACTGATCGGTATGACGGTAATGATCGTACGACTTATTATGCTATAAATGATTTCGAAACAGGCGCATTAATGTCATCAATGCGCTTAACTAGCGTACCTTCGGTCCGCGAATCCCTAACATGGTCCATGTTAGAAAATAGCGAACAGATGATGAGCGATGCTTTGGCGCACACTGCTACTGACGACGATGAAGTAACTGGTTCAATCGATAAGCTCGATGTTGCAGCACGTGCCGGAAACTTATATGACCTGACGAGATTTGTCGCTCCTATTGATGGAAGTATCGATCCTGGAGAAGTCGTAAAAGGTTTTGTCGAGATGATAGGTGCAGGCTTGGCGACGACAACCCCGAGAAGTGATTTCGAGCAATTCGAACAACTAAAATGGTTTTTTGCAACTCACAAGCCGATCGTGCAGTTACTGAATGGTCTCGGTATCGAATCCACAGTTATCTCAAAAGGTTACGCGAATGAGGGTGACAAAGCGAAAACCTACCTCTGTAGTATTTCTCCAATTAACGCGCTGCGTTATGTGAATGCAGACCCCGAAAAGTATTCGTTTACGATTGAGCACGTTACTGATGGACTGCGTAAAGCTAATGCTTTATAATCCAGTGTAATGTGAATACAGTCCTGACAATTAGTTTTATCACTCTCTTTTTGGCATTATGCGGTAATGCATTCCTAGGGCTGGTCGTATTATCTAGAAATCCACGCAAACAATTGAATCAGGTTTTCTTTGGCGTCAGCCTGGCCGCGTCATTATGGGTTATAACGAATCTCTTATTTTTACTCGTCGATGGCGAATTGCGCTACACGACTGCACTGCTTAGTGGTAAAATATGGCCCAGTTGCAACGTTGGTATTCGTCGCTACTAGCACGTATGCGATTATCTATCACCGGCTATTTGATATTAAACTCGCCGCGGTTCGAAGCGTTGCTTATGCAGGAGTATTACTATCACTATCTGCGATCTACTACTTGTTTGCATACTTACTTTCGATATTGATATTCAAGGATCAAGTCAGTAGCAGCGTTAGTGTTAGCCCTATAAATATACTGCTGGCTTTACTATTGGCGTTCATGTTTCAGCCGATCAAGCGATTCTTTGATAAATTGACTGACAGTGTGTTCTTTCGCAACACCTACCGCAGTGATGACTTTTTTGCTCAGTTCAATAATATGCTGTCATCGATGTCCGATCTACGAGGATTGTTAGAACGCGCTGCGACTGACTTGGTGTATACGATGAAAGCGCATCAAGGGTATTTTTATATCCATCAAGACGGCGGTCATCATATATCTGCTGGCACTAAACGACACGCAAAAATGGTGGCAGCAGACGTGCGTGTGTTTGATGATTACATAAGTAAGCATGGCGATGCGATTATCATTACGCAATTACTCGAACCAACACATCCGTTGTATCGAATCATGATTAGCTATCGATTAGCGCTAGTCCTACCGTTGCAGCGAGCCGACACAATTATTGGCTACTTGTGCCTGGGCGAGCAGCAAGGATCCGGGTATTCTAGGCGAGACATCAAAACACTAGAAACCGTGTCAGACGAACTGGTGGTCGCAATCCAGAATGCTATATCAATCCAGGAAGTGAAAGAACTGAATGCGACACTGCAGCAACGTATCGATGAGGCGACCCATGAACTTCGTCGATCGAACGAGCAGCTGCGCCATATTGATGAAGTAAAAGACGAATTCATTAGCATGGCGTCGCACCAGTTGCGTACGCCGCTGACGAGTATTAAAGGGTATATCAGCATGGTACTCGAGGGTGATATGGGCAAAATCACACCGCAGCAGCGGACGGTACTCGAAGAGTCGTTTAACAGTAGTGAACGCATGGTTCGTCTGATTAGTGATTTCTTGAACGTATCTAGGCTGCAGACGGGCAAATTTGTGATCGAAAAGAACCCCGCAGATCTAGCTAATATTGTTCAGCAAGAAGTTGATAGTTTGCAGGTGATTGCAAAAACGCATGACATGAAGTTGTCGTACGAAAAGCCGACTAATCTGACGAATATATCCCTGGACGAAGCAAAAATACGTCAGGTAATTATGAACTTTATCGACAATGCAATCTATTATTCAAAGGCAAAAACGAAAATTGTCGTCAAATTGGAACAGCGAAATGATGCGCTTATGTTCACTGTTAACGATACCGGTATTGGTGTACCTCTCGCAGAGCAAAGCAAGCTATTTGCGAAGTTTTTCCGCGCATCAAACGCTCGCAAACAGCGGCCTGACGGTACTGGTGTCGGGCTGTTTCTGGCTAAAAAAGTAGTCACTGCGCATGGTGGGTCTATGGTCTTTTCATCGGTGGAGGGCGAAGGCAGTATATTTGGATTCAGTGTACCGACAATAGAAAAACATAAAAAGGGGTAGTGTATCATGGCAAAGCAGCCGGCAGAATTTACGACAGATTATTTCAGTATTTCACATGTTGATAGGCGGGTCATTGATGGAGCTGAATATATACGTCTCCATGCGAGTGATCGATTTGGATCGAGGCGCCATACACTAGAGCGTCGAGCGTTTGCTATTTTCACCAGGGGTATGGAATCGTATTTACGCAAGCATCCACATCTCGATTTTAAACATCCAAAAAACCCAATTCCACGTATTGTTTATATGCCACCGGCGCTAAAATCATGGGCGGCCTATATGCCTGGAGGGTTCGCGACTTTTCATGTACATAATCCGGACCGTACCCATTTGCATAGTGGCAAAAAATTAGATTATCTGACAAAAAACTTATTCCGGCATTCATCTGATGCAATTGGCTTGCGCTCGCGGGCGTATGCGATGGCGTGGTATCTGCATGGGCATTTTGCATCACATGGACATATTAGCTGGCTGAGTATTGCGAGCGGGACGGGGCAACCAACATATGATGCCGCACAGTTATTTGATGGGAGTAAAGAATTTCATCTATGTGACCTGGACGAGGCTGCTCTGGTGTACGCAGCAGAGCTAGCGGATGAATATGCAATCGATCCTGCGAATGTTCATACGCATCGTGTTGATGTGACGGATGCGTCGCAGCTGGCGAAATTATTGACGGCGACCCAGCCTAACATTATCGAAGCGATGGGGCTATTCGAATATCTGGATGATGATGTAGCGGTGGCATTATTGCGTCAGTTGAAAGATGGTGCGGCGAAGGGGTCAGTGTTGGTATTTACTAATATGCACACAGGTCATCCACAGCTGCAGTTGCACAAACGTGGCCTCGGCTGGCCTGGAGTAATTCCGCGGACGGTAGAACAGACACGTTCCCTGATCCGTGCTGCTGGGTATCCGGATTCAACGTTGACGGTATTGCAACCCGATGACGACGTCTATGCGGTATATGGTTTGATTCTGTAAAAGTTTTAACCAAAAGCGGTATAATGAAGCCAGATGGAAACGCCATTTTTTATTTCAGTCATCTCACTCGGCGTCGCAGTCATGAATTTTTCCCTCGCGGGCATTATTCTGACAACTCATAAATTACTACCAGCCCATCGTTGGGCGGCAATGCTGGCTATTGCTGCCGGATGCTGGGGTGTTGGCGTTGTACTGTTCCTGAACCTCGAACATAACCTCGACCTTGCGGGCGTTGTCGTCAAAGCCTATTATGTCATTGCCGCTGCAATTGCGTATGCGCTCGTCGAGCTCGCCTTGTATTTTCCTCGAAAACGACAAGTTACGTTGGTGGCGCATACGTTGCTGCTACTGGGATATTTGTGCATCAGTACGATCGTGATTCATCCATCTGGGTTGATAGCGGCGATTGAATTACGCGATGTTCTGGGAAACAGCGTTGAGCTGAATATGCAATGGTATGCTGCGTACGTTATCTATTTCTTGCTGTACGTCGCCATTGCGATGTATGTTTTTAACAAAAGTTACCGCGATGCACGCAAAGCGCGACAGTTGCAGCTGTGTCGACAATTACAAACAATGCTCGCGGGTATTGTCATCGCATTATCGCTCGGTTCGCTGTTTAATTTGGTTTTACCGCTATTCGGAATGTATGACCTCATCTGGGCTGGTCCGCCGTTTACGATTATATTTGTTATCGCTGTGTTTTACGCAATTATTCAACAGGGGCTATTCGATCTACGCGCCGCACTGGCGCGTAGTGCGGCCTATATCCTGACGCTTGTAACGATTGTCGCGCTGTACAGCATGGTATTGTTCGGGATTACGAATCTGTTTTTCGAAGGCAAAACGATTACGACACTGTACGCCGGGGTATATGTCGCTATATCACTGGTATTGTCATTTACATATATCCCGCTCAAACAGTTTTTTGATCGATTCACCTATGGATTGTTCTATCGCAATGAATACGAACTGAGTAATGTGCTGACAGAATTTAGCGACATCACATCAGAGGAATTTGAATTGCAGCGGCTAGTACGTCGATCATTGTCATTGCTGAACACAACGCTGTCACCAGAATATATCACTATCTATGTTACGGATGCGTCGGGAAAACTACATCATTTCACGGTCGGCCCAAAAAAACCAACGCAGTTTCAGCAGCGCAAACAATTGGATGTTGTATCCAGTCTGCTTGATCGACTGCCGCGAGTCATTGACGTGCACGACAGCGTTAATCTGGATACTGAAGGCTCGCAGCAATTGCTGCATAGCGGGCATACGTCGATGGTATTGCAGCTGCTCGTTCATCACGAACGTGTCGGGGCAATATTTATTGGCGACAAACAAAGCGGCGAAGTGTACAACGAAAAAGATTACCAGTTGCTGTCGACGGCGAGTGACGAACTAGCACTTGCGATTCAAAACAGCTTCCGGTTCAGCGAAATCCAGCATTTTAACGATACGTTACAAGAAAAAGTCACACTGGCAACCAAACGTTTACGTCATACCAATCATGAACTGCAACGATTGGACGAAGCGAAAGATCAGTTCGTTAGCATGGCGTCACACCAGTTGCGGACGCCACTGACAAGTATCAAAGGGTATTTGAGTATGGTGATTGAAGGCGATGCGGGTAAAGTGACTGAAACGCAAAAACAACTGCTAACTGAAGCGTTCGACAGTAGTGAACGTATGGTTCGTTTAATTGCAGATTTCTTGTCGGTCAGCCGACTGCAGGCGGGTAAATTCATATTAGATCAATCAATGGTTGATCTGGATCATACGATCAAAAACGAAGTAGCGTCATTGCAGGAACTAGCGAAATCTCGCGGGCTACAGTTGCAATACATCGCACCAACACGAACGCAGCAGTTATTTCGGTACTAGTGCGCTTCTGCGGGTGAGTGATGAGGGTATCGGTGTACCTGCAGATGAGCAACACAAACTTTTCAGCAAGTTTTACCGCGCATCTAACGCACGTCGTCAGCGTCCTGACGGAACGGGTGTTGGTCTGTTTTTGGCAAAGCGAGTTATATCATCGCATGGCGGCAAAATGCTATTTGAATCAAAAGAATCTGAAGGCAGCACCTTTGGATTTACCTTGCCGCTACCAAAAGCTTCGCCGAAAAGCTAGCCGCCGGTCGTCAGTCGGATGACTTCGGAGACACAGATGATAATTACCAGTACAACTGCGCTGGTGATTAGCGCTGGTTTTGCTAATCGTTTGTGATCAAACCACCATTGTCCTGCCTTGCCGCGGTT
>SEAL01000037.1 GCA_004145215.1 Chloroflexota bacterium
TCAATGATAAGCGAACTAACGATGACTGCACCTGGATTTAACTTTCGGTGTGCATAACTTGCAGCGGCATGCGCATAGTAGCGGGTCATATCGCTGTCGTATACTAGCGCGGCTGCTATTGGTTCGTTTTCAAATGTTACATAGTACAATACCGCGGCGTTTTGACGCATCAATACTTCGGCCTGGGTATGAAAATAACTATCGGAATGAATCTGAATTGTATTTCGCGATGCGACAGAACGTAATAACGTCGTTAAAATCGTTATGTCATCTGAATTTGTCGAAGTATGTAGGACGAGGCCCTTATTCTGATAATTTCGATAAATGTTTCGATTCGGCTGGGACATTTGCGTAACCAACTCTTCGACAGTTGCCTCTTTTAGGTCAATGCACCAAGTGTGTTCTGGTTGCGCTGCTTTTACTTTTTGATATCCAATGCCCCGCAGATCGTCAGCCGTAACTGCGCCAGTTGGTTCGATACGAATATATGTAGAACCCGCACGACGTGCCTCGAGTAACATGGATTGCGTTGCTGATTCGAGCGCTCCTGAGCTTTGAATGACGGGGCCATAAGGAGCGTAGAGGCGCGGCGCGATACGGCTTTGTTCATTAATTGCCATGTATGACCAGTCGTCGCCACTGTTACGGAGTGTTTTTCGGCCTAATTGGTGCTGAAACGCTTCCCATGCTGATGACTGCAAAAAATGATTCATGATAGCCTCCAATATACAGTGCTAATATGATGTATATTATACATCATTATGCCATGCTGTTTTTGTCATTGATAAACTAGGGATGACCTCTATGTCTAGTGGATCAGTCGGTGCAACCTGCTGCGCATAATAGTAGGCGAGGGCGCCGATCATAGCGGCATTATCGGTACATAATTGCATTGGTGCGTATTCTATAGATAGCGGCAGGCGTTCAGATAGTTCGCGGCGCAGCTCTTGATTCGCGGCAACACCTCCGGCGATGACAACAGAGCGCGGCGAAAAGTCTCGATAGGCTCGCTCGGCCTTATCGACCAATGTCTCGACGGCGACTCGCTGAAAACTAGCGGCAAAATCAATCCGCTGCTGGTCGCTGATGCGCGCTGGCAACTCATGGGAAGGAAACGTAAAATCAACCCCAACTTCACGCTGTACCGCGCGTAGCACTGCCGTCTTTAGCCCCGAAAAACTAAAGTTGTAGGGGTCAGATAACTTTGCTTTTGGTAGTGCGTAGCGATGGCTATCACCTTGCTTTGCTGCGCTACTAATCGATGGACCGCCAGGGTAGGGCAGGCCGATAATTTTCGCGACCTTATCAAATGCCTCACCGACAGCATCGTCCTGTGTTTGACCTAGCAACTCATAGTCGCCATGATTTTTGAACAGTACTAACTGGGAATGACCGCCAGATACGATCAGCGCTAACATTGGAAATTCTGGTTGGCGCGTAGGTAGCGATAGCGAGCCGATAGATGACTTGCTTGATTGGTCAGCCTCCGTAATAAAGTTGGCGTATACATGTGCTTCAACATGGTGGATAGGGTAAAGGGGCTTGTTGTGAATGACCGCTAATGTTCTGGCGGCTAGTGTGCCGACTAGTAGGCTGCCGATGAGGCCAGGTGCATAGGTAACCGCAATCGCATCGATATCACTCCAGGTCATATTCGCTTCGTCGAGTGCCTGATTAATAACAGGATTAATGACCTCTATATGGCTGCGCGCAGCAACTTCGGGGACGACACCACCGTAGACCGCATGAATATCTATCTGGGAATTTACAACACTACTTAGCAAACGCTTACCGTCTTGCACGACGGCAGCGGCAGTCTCGTCACAACTACTCTCGATTGCTAGTATGTTCATCTGGTATCAACTCTATCATATTTACTGGTTTATGGCGTAGTCTCTGTATTGTCAGTAAAGTATATTTTATTCATAATATTGACGAACAGTCATATACATACTACAATGGGTGTATCTGAGGGAGTTTCATGAACTTTTTCGGGTGACGTCATCTGTTGATTCATAGATGAACTTTTGTGTGGACATAGCCCCAGGGGTGCCTGGTCGCTAGTCATATATGTATGGGTAATCCACTCGAACTATTAATCTTACGTTTCCACTGACCTAATATCCTCTATCTGATGCATTGATAGGGGATATTTTAGTACAAGGTTTAACCTTGAAATCAACAAAAATAGTTTATAGCTAGTGATCCGCCAACTCATGCTTGATAGTGTCGAGCATGAGTTTATTCTCCTCATAGTCTTTTACAAAGTTCATGTAACTTTCGCGTGATCGAAATAGATCTAGGATACGTTCTGGCTGTAGCCATTCTGGATGGTTGTCGTCTCGATAATATTGATAACTTGAATGGTCGTACATATCCCAATCACCGGGATTTAAATGGATATACCGACTGATATGGAGTAGGTAGTCGTCTGTCGAAACTCGTGAAGCTTTATAAGTCGATTCAAACAGTGAACCCGACGTATTATATTTCAGATTGTAATAGCGAGTGTAGCTATTCATCACACTTCGCATTAAACGTGACATCGACCCGTCGATGTTTTGGTACACTAGCAGGTGAAAATGATTTTGCATTAAACAATAAGTGAGAAGCTCTATATCAGACCGTAGATGTGGGTATTTCCGTCCGAGAGCGTCATACTCGGCATCTTCCGATAGATGACGACTGAACATCGACAAAAACGTCTGATAGTCTTCGTTGTCATGGAAGATCTTTTGGCGACCTCGGCCGCGGGCGTATAAATGATAATAACTTTCTGGCATATCTATCTTTAAAATATTACGACTTGGCATAGTCCTTCCATAATACCATAAGCGAAAACTCAGTATTATATACTATTATCTCTCATTTCAAGGTTTAACCTAGAAATGAGAGATAACGTTGTATAGCTAGTGAAATCTGTTCACTGTGGTCGTCGAATGTTTGCTAGAATAGATATATGAAGCAAAAACTTGTGCGAGGGGTACGAAAAGCATTGCCATCTGGCGCAGTGCAACAGGTCGAAGAAGTCTATAGAAAAGGGCGCGTTAAATTAGTCAGCGCCCGCTACGGCAATCCAGCCAAAGGTCTACGCGTTATTGCAGTTACGGGAACGAACGGCAAAACGACGACTGTTAATTATCTGAATGAAATCCTCAAAGAAGCGGGCCAGAGAACAGCGATGTTCTCGACTGCAGTCATCGAAGTCGCCGGTGATCGCCAGCTGAATGATTTGAACGCCACTGTCGGAACGACCGATCGTATGCAGCGGTTTTTTCGCGATGCCAAGCGTGCGAAAGTCGACTACGTCGTCCTCGAAATCACCAGCCACGCGCTACATCAGCACAAACTGGACGGTGTGCCCATCTACATGGCGGTTATGACCAACCTGACGCAGGATCATTTAGATTATCACCACACGATGGAACACTACGCAGCAGCAAAGGCGAAATTATTTGCTATCGAGCCGCACTTTATTGTCCTAAATCGCGATGATGAATGGTTTGATTACTACGACAAATATGCAGCAGCCGGACAAAAAATCACTTACGGAACGCACGACGAAGCCGAGGCAAAGATTGACTATGTGAAATTATACAAAAAAGGCAGCGAAGCGACAGTCGTTATTGATCATCAAACAAAACTCGACTTAGCCACTGCGCTGCCGGGTAGGTTCAATGTTTATAATATGACCGCAGCAACGGCCGCTGCATACCTACTGGGTGTCGGTCTGACGGACATTGTCGAAGGTGTTGCGAATCTGGAAGGAGTCCCTGGGCGATTTGAACGAGTTGTCGAAGGCCTAGGATACGACGTTGTCGTTGATTATGCGCACACTCCTGACGCGTTGCAACAGCTGCTGGAATCGGCAAAATCAATTACAAAAAACCGCGTCATATTGGTATTTGGCGCGACAGGTGACCGCGACAAAGGCAAGCGCCCGATTATGGGACAAATTGCAGCAGAGCGTGCCGACCGCATTATTTTGACTGATGAAGAAAGTTATAACGAAGATCCGCATGCGATTCGCAATCAAGTTCGTGAGGGAATCGAATCTGCTGGTGCAACTGCAAAACTGACCGAAATCGCCGATCGCCGCGAAGCTATCGAAAAAGCGCTATCAATTGCTAAAAAAGGCGACATGATCCTGATTACGGGTATGGGACACGAGCAATTTCGTATTGTAAATGGCGAACGCTTACCGTGGAACGACGCCGATGTCGTCCGTGAAATACTTGCCTAATTAAAATTCATGAATACGCCTAGTCGGTTTTATGTCATACTATAAACAATGACCCGTCATGCCCAAAAAACTGCGCCGGCAACCGACGTACAAAACACCGATCCGCAGGCGCGGTTTATTCGTAATCTAGAACGCTATATTGCTGACGAGCAGAAAAAAGATGTCCTTCACAAGCATCAAAAAACCATCTTTGAAGATACTCGGCAATTCCTGCTAGGTGGGGGAAGGCGTGGCTTTATCGAAGCACCAACGGGCACCGGCAAGACCGTCCTGTTCGTTTCACTTGCAGAAGCGCTCAGTTACGGTGACGATACGCCGCCAAAAATCCTGGTCGTTGCACCAACGATCGATCTACTTCATCAGACGCGGGGCGGCAATGATGACGACAAGGGATTTGCCGGGTTCGCACCAGACATGGAAGTCGGTATGCTATATGGCGCAACGCCTGAACGCAAACGCAAAGAGCGCAAACAGGTCATGATCACAACTTATGCGACTATGTCAAAACTTGCGCATCCATCCAGGCAGCGATTCGACACAACGACGCAGTTAAATGGGTTAAACGAATTTGATGTTATTTTACTCGACGAAAGTCACCGTGCACTTGGTGCTCGTCGCAAAGCGGCTATCGACGGGGTTGATCAGTCGAAATTAATTATAGGATTCACGGCGACCCCTGACTTTAACGAACACCGCCGTTTGGATCAAATGTTACCAACAGAAATCCATCGACTAGATCTGAAAGAAGCGATCAACCTCCAAATGCTATCACCGGCTATTCCTGTGTCTGTGGCGGCGCCAGGCGTACAGTTACGGCATCTAACCGTTGGTGGATCGGGCGGAGAGTACGATCGCACTAGCCTGCGTGAACTAATCTACGACGAACGGCGGAACCAGCTAATTGCCGATCTAGCCTGTCAGTCAATCAGCGCTGGCAACAGTCCAATTATTTCTTGTATCCCCGGTGATGACATGGCGCATCCGCAAATTGTCGCCGATATGATCGCCTCCAAAACGATCACTGATAAAAGCGGCAAAGTTCGTCCGGCTCGCGCCGCTTCGATTGTTGGATCGATGCCCGCAGCGGAACGACAGCGCATTTACGCTCGCTTTGAAGCGGGAGATGTCGACGTGCTCACTCGCTGCTCGTCAACGATTGGGGCGAGTACTGCGACAAAAAACCGATGGCCGACCCGCTTACGTGCTAGATATTATCGATATTCTGTCCGCGGACAGTGCGCCGCCAGTGACGATGGCGGATATCTTTGAACAAGATGCTGTCACTAGTGGTAATGCGATCGGCGATATTGACACGCGCCAAATCAGTCAAGTCGATGACTTTTTGCTGATCATGAAGCGTGATTTCGCATTCGTCCCGATTGTCTACAATAACCATACTCGCCACGTTGCCATGTTAGCCCAGTTAGAAAAAGTTAGAAATGGTCGCGTTACTATCCAGCAGAACGGCAAAATCCGCCATTTTTCAACCACTGATCGAATCATGAAGCGTATGAATGTTGACACACTGGCTTTGCGTGAATTGACGCGCCGCGGCCTGAATCCTCACGAAGCGCAGATGCAATCGACACGAATTCTGACCTATGACGAACAGGAAGTCAATGAACTACTCCATGGCTTGCCGAACGGTACATCTGTCGGCAACTATCTGACCTGGCAAAAACAGCAATATATGGGCATCGAAGACGTGCTCGCGCTGCTTTATTCCAAACAGACTAACTCTGCTGTTACCTACCAGGCGATTGAATCACTTATACGTGACGGAGAAATCCCCGATCCAAAGCTATATTTCACAAAGCATCTGCGAGGCATTACCCACCGAAATGTTCCAATGTACACAGCGCGTACAATGATGAGTATGGATACCGCACAACAGGTCGTTGCTCGGCTGACGGACTAACTGCTGTGTTGTGGACTGCTTAATCATGGTACGATTGTAGGTATGAGTACTATTTTTTCTAACTACGATATCCGTGGCCGGTTAGAAGATTCGATGTCCAAAGAATATGTCTGGAACGTCGGAAAGGCGCTGGCTGAATGGTTGCCACAAGATGGCACGATTGCTGTATCACCGAACTCGCTGAATCAGGCAATTTCGTGCCTGCGGCGGTGAAAGGTGAACTGACGAGCGCTTTATAGTTCCCATTGAAGAAGCCCCAGTGTTAGCTGGGGCGACTCATTCGGATAAGTAAAGGACGGGAGTGTTCAGCTCAATCATGATACGAGCATTTTTGCCAGAACCTTCTACGACACCCATGCAGTACACTTGTCCAACTGTGTTGATCAACCTGGGGTAGAAAGTAATGGTTTGAACTCCATTGGCAGGGATCTTGTATGTAATGTCACATGGCTGGCCTATCGCGATGGCTTTTCCGAATTCGGCGAAGAGCTCGCCAGGACTGCTATCAACTTCATATTCCATGACATGCCTCTCGTAGCGTCGTTTTGTCCGTATGAGTAACAATATTATAACATATAAAAATTAATATATCAATTATTCCGAGGAATAGCGTGAAGAAGTTCTGAAATTGAGGGGGCGATACGGGCAACCGCCGCCTGCGTTGGTCTCCACGGAGACTTGTTTTGAAAATCAGAATGGTCAAAGCCAGACCATAGTATCAATTTCGTTTTAGGGTCGTATCGTCCGCTTGCGGCTTCATATTTTCGCTGTTTCTCGATCGATCGATTTCGTGATTTTATATTTTGCTTTACGTCTATTTCAATAATTGTGCCGTCATCGCGCTGTATGCGGTAATCAATGCCTTTAAGATCATCCTCTGGCGTTGTCTCGAGTATATCTATGCCATCGATGTAGTAGAGTACAGATTCGAAAGCAAGCTCATGACGCATCCCTTCAATCGCAATATGAGCTTCCTCTGTGATAGTTTCTAAAGCTTTACCGGTGTAGCCGTATGTGAGGGCGACAGTCTCAATATAGCCAAACAGCTCATTCGGCGATATTTTTTGATTATGGTCAATCAACTATTTCAACGAAGTATTGAATAACACGAGATTTTTTTTGAAAGCACTACGCTCATGACTAGCGAGTCGCGTGCTACCGTCTAGCGCATCTTTTGCTTCAACCATATCCGGCAGAACCGCATACAGACTTGCAACGTCTTTCTGTCTCTGTGACGTATCTGGATTCTCTAACAATATGACTGCTGCGTCTTGAACATCTTCGCGGCTGACGACGGGCGAATCTATGCCCGCGTGTGCTAGCTCTAGAATTTCGTTTGTCGCAATGTCGTATGCTATCTGTCGCTGTTCTGTTTCTTGCAACTGCACTGTTTCAGACAGTGCTTTTGTTGCTAATCGTCGTTCGCGCTCACGGTCATATTCTAATCTACGACTATCACGTTCGGCCAGCACACTCCTTGTGCGCTGCCGCTCTTTTAAATCTGCATTGCTGAATCCGGGCATTTTTTATTTTTATATATCCTTATGAATATATAAGCATAATAACAATAAAAAGTCAACTATATAATTGGCACTCCTACCTTGCAAGTGCCAATTTTTTTGTTTACAATAGTAATACGAATATAAACGGAGGAAATCACATGAGTACACCAATCAAACCGCTCGCTGATCGCGTGGTTGCCGTACGTGAGGCTGCACAAACCAAGACTGCTAGTGGTATTTATTTACCAGACACTGCCAAAGAAAAGGCTGTTATTTGCGAGGTAAAGGCTGTTGGCCCAGATGTTAAGAACGTCAAAGTAGGCGACAAGATTGTCTACGGTGGTTATAATGTGACCGAATTAAAGATCAACGGATCTGATTATTTGATTATCAAAGAAGAAGACGTTCTCGCGACCGTTTAAGCGTTGCATGTGTCATTCCGGGATCGATCCGGAATCCAGTAGTTTTAAAAAATGGCTGTCAATGTTCGATTTATTTCGATACATATTTTCACTAACATACGTTTCGATCAAAAGTAGATCGAAACTCTCGGAAACGAGAATGCTCGTTCAAATAGTATCGAAACAAATCTCGACAGCCTCGTAAAGGAGAATTGTATGGCGAAGAAAGTATTTTATGACGATGATGCGCGTGAACGCGTATTGGGTGGTGCAAAGGCATTATATGATGCAGTAAAAGTAACCTACGGTCCAAAAGGTCGTAACGTGGTGATTGCAAAAGGATATGGCGGGCCAACGGTCACGCATGACGGTGTCACTGTGGCGGAATCGATTGATTTGCCAACAAAGTCGCTGGTGACGGTACGACAACGGTAACAGTGCTGACCTATAATATTTTAAAAGAAGCCAATCGTTTGATTGCTGCGGGTCATAATCCACAAGAACTACGTAAAGGTATCGAGCAAGCTGGTGGCGAAATCGTCAAACAGTTAGACAAACTTGCCGAAAGTATCGAAGGTAAAAAAGAGCGCGTTGCCGAAGTCGCGACTATTTCTGCGGGTAGTCGGGAAATCGGTGAATTGATCGCTGGTGTTATCGAAAAAGTCGGCAAAGACGGCGTCGTCACTGTCGAAGCTGGCCAAGGTTTGGAACTCGAGGCAGAAGTCGTCGAAGGTTTCAGCCTGGATCGTGGTTGGGTCAGCCCATTCTTTGTGACCGATGCTGGTCGCCAGGAAGCAGTGTATGAAAAACCTGCCGTCGTGATTACTGACAAAAAAGTATCGAGCGTCCATCGAAGGTGAAGTGTTGAGCATCTTGGTCCTGAACAAATTAAAAGGTGTCCTGAACACAGTAGCCGTCAAAGCGCCTGCCTACGGCGACCGTCGCAAAGAAATCTTGCAGGACATTGCAACACTGACTGGCGCAACGGTCATCACCGAAGACCAAGGTCTGACTTTCGAAAATGTCGGCCTAGAAGTTATCGGTAGCGCACGCAAAGTAATCGTCGGCAAGGACGAAACCACAATCATCGAAGGTGGCGGTAAAGCCAAAGATGTCAAAGATCGCATCGCGCAAATCACCGCGCAAGCCGACAACGCCAGTAGCGAGTATGATAAAGAGCAATACGAAAAGCGTGGCGCTGCGTTATCGGGCAAAGTCGCCGTCATCAAAGTTGGTGGTGCGACCGAAACTGAAATCGATGAAAAGAAATTCCGTGTCGACGACGCGGTGGCTGCGACCAAAGCAGCATTGGCCGAAGGTATCGTCGCTGGTGGTGGTGTAACCCTCGTTAATTTGTCCGCTGGTATCAAAGCTGACGGTGCCGACAGTATTAGCGCCGGTCGTCAGATCCTCAAAAACGCGCTTCGCGTGCCATTCTTGCAGATTACGGCTAACGCTGGACTGAACAGTGAAGCATTGCTGGCGCAAGTCGAAGCAGGGAAGGTCGG
>SEAL01000103.1 GCA_004145215.1 Chloroflexota bacterium
TTATCTCAGTTCATGGATCAAACCAATCCTTTGGCAGAGATTACACACAAACGTCGTTTGTCAGCTTTAGGCCCAGGTGGTTTATCACGTGAGCGTGCTGGTTTCGAGGTTCGTGACGTTCACTATACTCACTATGGTCGTTTATGTACCATTGAAACTCCAGAGGGACCAAACATTGGTTTGATTTCATCACTATGTGTACACGCTAAAATTAACAATTTAGGTTTCATCGAAACTCCTTATAAAATTGTTGAAAATGGTGTTGTAGCAATGGATAAAGATGTAATCTATCTTTCTGCTGAAGATGAGGATGGTAAAACTATCGCACAAGCAAATGCTGAGTATGATGAAAAAGGAAACTTTACAACTGCTCGTGTTAAAGCTCGTTACGAAGGTGACTTCCCGATTATTGAGCCTGAGAAATTAGACTTAATGGATATTGCTCCTAACCAAATTACCTCAATCGCTGCTTCATTGATCCCTTTCTTGGAACATGATGATGCGAACAGGGCTTTGATGGGATCGAACATGCAACGTCAGGCTGTACCATTGTTACGTCCTGAAGCTCCAATTGTTGGTACAGGTTTGGAAGGTCGCGTAGCTCGTGACTCAAGAACTTTGATCAATGCAGAAGGTGATGGTGTTGTAGAATATGTTGATGCTAACGAAATCACAATTAAATATGTACGTAACGATGGAGATCGTTTAGTATCTTTTGAAGGTGATAGCAAAACTTATAAATTAATCAAGTTCAAAAAAACCAACCAGAATACTTGTATCAACTTAAAACCAATCGTTAAGAAAGGTCAGAAAGTTGTTAAAGGTCAAGTACTTTGTGAAGGTTATGCAACTGAAAATGGAGAGTTGGCACTAGGAAGAAACTTAAAAGTTGCTTTCATGCCTTGGCAAGGATATAACTTTGAGGATGCGATTGTAATTAACGAACGTATTGTTAGAGATGATATTTTTACCTCTTTACACATTGAAGAGTTTGAATTAGAAGTACGTGATACAAAACGTGGAGAAGAGGAATTAACACCAGATATCCCTAACGTTTCTGAAGAAGCTACTAAAGATTTAGATGAAAACGGTATCATTCG
>SEAL01000104.1 GCA_004145215.1 Chloroflexota bacterium
ATCCGCCGAATACGTCGAAAACCTGTCAGGCTCGAGTCCAATAATGCTCGGCGCCCATTTTTGTATAGCCTGCAATTCACAGTAGGCTTGTAATATTTGCGGCACTTGTTCTGCCAAAATCGCACTTCCTTTTTTAATTTCGTATTTCGACTGATTTCGCTGCTGATCACCGCAATTCTCTAATTTAGCAGACGTTTCTATTCGTCCTGTCTGGTTGGTCGAAGGCTGTGAGGTTTCTACGCTCGGTTTCGGCCACAGTTGATATACGGCATAGGCGGTGCCGGCAGTTGCCAACGTTACCGCTAGGGCAATTGCCACCAATGCTGGTTTGTGTAGATTCTTTAGTTTCATCATAAATGTCTCTTTTTGGTTTACATTCTTTGTACGAAACTGCGAGGAAATTAGTTCACGGCCGCGAACTGCGTCCATGACAGTGTTAGTAAAGGCTATATCATTCGTCGATCGAGTAGGGCGGGCAGCCAGAATTTGCTGTTCGATTGATAGCTTTTTCATGCCAGCACCTCCTTTAGATTGGCTTTGGCGCGGCGCATCCACGTACCGACAGTATTAGTGGTGATATCTAATTCGTCGGCAATCGCCTGATAACTCTTTCCTTCCCAAAAATACGCTTTTATAACCTGCGCATAAACGGGCGGCTCTAGCGCGTCGACAGCACTACGAAGCGCTTGAATTTCATCATCGAATAGTTCGACTTCGGCATGCTCGTCTGCATATTCATCTGGATCATCAATTGCAATGACTCGCTTGTGTTTGCGCAAATGATCAATGGCTTTGTTGGTCGCAATCCGATATAGCCATGTCGAAAAACTTGCTTTAGAATCATCGTATGTCGATAGCATATCGTATGCTTTGATAAATGAGTCTTGGGCGATATCTTCAGCCTCTGACCTGTTTTTCAGGATATTTTCGCAGTGAATAATTAGGCCTGTCTGATACCGCTCGACCAACAACCGATACTGGTCAGTATGGCCGTTGATGACATGTTGAATGATGTGTTTTTCGTTGTTCATACTCGTTATACGTAGTATACGTGATATTTATTTCAATGATTTTACCGGTATACTAAC
>SEAL01000038.1 GCA_004145215.1 Chloroflexota bacterium
TAAATGTTGCGCAAGGGGTAAAACTCTGGTACAATCATAGCTATATGGTACAAGTAACACGTAAAGACAACCAAGAGGCAAACGAGAATATTATTCGTCGTTTCAACCGCAAGGTATTGCAGAGCGGCGTTTTAGCTGAAGCAAAAGCTTCAATGCGATTCGCAAAACCACTCAGCAAACCAGAGCGTCGTCAGAAAGCGATCATTCGACGTGAGCGCAAGGCTGACAAACTAGCTAAAGCACGTTTGGGGCTCCGCTAATAGTGGCTCTAAAAGAGCAAATCCAAAACGATATGAAAGCCGCCCTTCTTGGCGGCGATCGTTTTGTAGGGGATACATTACGTAACCTAAAGGCGGCAATTTTGAACGAAGAAGTTGCTCAAAATAAACGCGATACGGGTATTACCGATGCAGAGATCGAAACGATTATCGCACGTGAAGTTAAAAAACGACACGAGAGTATTTCATTGTACGAACAAAATGATCGACCTGAATTAGCAGATCAAGAACGTAAAGAAGCAGCGGTTTTGGTAACATATCTACCGCAGCAGCTGACCGAAGACGAAATTCGCGAACTAGCAAAGACAGTTATCGAGTCTATGGATACTGTTAGCCCGAGTATGATGGGGCAGGTCATTGGTGGAGTCAAGGCAAAAGCTGGCACATCCGCTGACGGTGCAACTGTTGCGCGCGTTGTAAAACAACTATTGAATTCTTAGCATCAAATACACAAAATAAAAGGAGCAGTAATGATAGTATTTTTCGGTCCGGCTGGTGCTGGAAAAAGTGTGCAAGGTCAAATGTTAGCTGCGCGAAATGGCTGGCGCTGGTTGAGTGCCGGCCAGCAGCTGCGCGACACGCACGATATCGAACTAATCAAAGAAATGCAGACGGGTAAATTGGTTAGCCCTGAACGCGTCAATCAGTTGATGGGCGAAGCGCTTCATCGTGCAAAAAATATCAATCGTGTTATTTTGGACGGGTTTCCGCGCCAACTAGACCAAGCAAAATGGCTCGTTGATAGTTACACTGACCATGGTCGTGAAATCAAATTGGTTGTTGTACTAGAAGTACCAAAAAGCGAACTGCTAAAGCGCCTAGAGGTTCGTGGCCGAATTGATGACACACCTGATGCAATTGATGAACGATTAAAGATTTATCGTACCGAAATGTACCCGATACTCAGCTTCTTGACTGAACAGAATGTCAGTATCGTTCATATTGACGGCGTCGGTAGCGTAGGGCAGGTCCATGACCGCATCATGGAAGAACTCGAAGCACATAAACTAGCATAGGAAATATAGTAGTGGCTCAACCAATCAAAACACCAGCACAGATCCAAGCAATGCGTGAAGGCGGAAAAATCCTCGCGACCATTTTTGAAGGTATCAAAACATTTGTAAAACCTGGCATGACCGAATTAGACGTCGATGCTTGGGTGGAAAAAGAGATCAAGCGACTGGGCGCGACGCCAACGTACAAAGAACCTGTGCCTGATTTTCCGAATGTCATTTGTATCAGTACAAACGAGGCAATTGTGCACGGCGTTCCTTCTGAATATGAGTTCGCAATTGGCGATGTCGTCGGGTTTGATCTGGTGATAACGTACAAAGGCATGAAAACCGACAGCGCATTTACGATGGTAATTGGCGAAAAGCCAGCTGGTATTAAAAAGCATTTATTGAATTACACGGAACGAAGTCTGTACGCAGGCATCGATGCTATCAAGGGCCGCGGTACGTACACTGGCGATATCGGTGCAGCGGTAGAAAAAGTCTTGGCCGAAGGTAAGTTAGGTAATATCCGAGACCTAGTCGGTCACGGAGTGGGCCACGAGATGCACATGGCACCCGACGTTCCTAATTATGGGCGCAAAGGTAGCGGAGTATTGCTGCAGCCAGGTGATACGATCGCCATCGAGCCGATGGCGACGCTCGGCGGTGAAAAAATTCTGACTGATCAGAATGATGGTTGGACTATTTTTACCAAAGACCAGAGCTTGGCAGCTCATTTTGAGCATACTGTATTGATCACCGAAGATGGTGCTGAAATCCTCACTAGCCTCTAACTAGCGAGTTCCCACGAGCACGAGGCAATATGTGTATGTATAAGCACCAGCGTCGAGCTGTTCTGTGTACTTTGCTCCGGTAACGGTGGCATTATCGTACGGTTGGCTGAGGATGTTTGGCAGTCCACAGTCGTTGCTTGAGCGAGGAATAGCATACCCTAAAACTGCTTTGTTTTGCCCGTACCAGTTGCCGTGGTACCACATCGTTCCAGATGGGGCGGGTGGACCAAAGACGCCCAGTTCGCCAGTAGGTTTGCCAAGAATGCAGTAGCTGGACCAAGGCATGACTCGTTGAGCGGTAAAGAGCCTTTATCCGCCTCCCATAATTTCAATGCGTTTATATAGGCCTTTGCGATAGCTACTGTTTGCGTTGTTTTTGCTCGTTGCTGTACCCCGTTGAATGAAACGATAGTGATTGATGCTAGTATTCCGATGACCACTATCACGATTAAAAGCTCGACGATAGTAAAACCATTTATTGTGTTTTTACGATACATAAGTACTGCGATTATAACGCTAATGGTTAAACGGAGCAATGGCTAATTACGTCGCCTTTGTTAGGTTTTCGACTCGTCGGCCGATTGCTTCAGATGGCTCTATGACACTAACCATATCACCGGCTATCGTGGTGATTAATTCTTTGATCCAGTGGTAATGTGTGCAGCCCAGTACGATAACATCAGCGCCGCGCTCGCAGAGGCTATTGATAGTCGTTTCAATTTGCGACCGATTCATCTGATTATTTTCTATTAAATAAGCCCACTGGCTGCAGTCGGGCTCGATGATGTCTAAATGTGTACCGTATCTTTGTATGAGTGCAATGTAGCGGTCACTTGCTAGTGTTGCAGGTGTGGCGCAGACGGCAATAGTCTGAGTTTTTGTCAGCCCAGCGGCGGTCCGAATCATCGGTTCAATTCCTATGAACTTTTGATTTGGATATTTGGCCCGTAATGTCTCGATAGCGATTGCCGTCGCCGTGTTGCACGCTAGGACGATAACATCAAATGTTCCATCGAGGAAAGGTCGTATTGCAGTTTCTGTCAGTTGCAAGACAAGTCTTGGCGATTTTGAGCCGTAGGGGACATTTTGCTTGTCATTCAAGACTTGTATGACTGCATGCGGAAATTGTAATTGTAGCGCATTTGCTACTGCTTGCCCGCCAATGCCACTATCGAATACGCCAATCTTCATCAGCGACGAATAACAATACCGCATGTCTGAATATTGCCACCGTTCCAGCCGTCGCGATCAGGATAGCCTGTATTAATCCTGACCTTAAATTCATCGCAGACGCTCTGTGAATTTCCTTTCAGGACGGCAGTTACAACAAACATATCATTATGTATCTGAACGTATGGTCCAATGACAGCTTCCGATGTATTATTGTGGTTTTCATTACCAGCTGTACCAACTTTTGTCAGCTCTTCCATGAAACGTGCACTGGATGCTTCTGTAGGAGTGACATTCGTGCCGGGAGTTTGATTCCAGTTACGGCACGTCCGAACATTCGGATTAGAAGGTGACTGAGGAAAGCCAGTGCCCAGGCAATGGGTGCCGAGGGGTATATCTGCAACGTCAGGTGTTGATGGAAGCTTTCGAAATGTTGCTTGGTATAAATTTATTAGGTCTGCGTACTTTTGCATTTCGGTAACACGAGAAGTATTAGTTGCTCTGGTTTGAATGCCGTTATAGCTGACGATCGTGATAGCTGCTAAAATTCCGATAACGACGATAACGATAGCTAATTCAACGATAGTGTAGCCGCGCTTGCCTGAATTAGTGTGTGCTTGTCGCATAAATATAAAATATTACTTTCTTTTGATTACTTTAAAGCATATTCCTTTTGCTGAAAAATCACAAGTAACTAGCGGTTAAAAAACCTATTCAAAATTCGCCATAAGCGCTATACTGTAGTACATGCAAGATACTTCTCGTTATGCCGTAGGTATTGATATTGGTACCACTACCGTCCGCTGTGTTGTGGGTCATATTGATGCTTCAACAGGTACTCCGACCATCGTCGGAGTTGGTTCGGTCCCAAATAGTGGTATGCGAAAAGGTGGCATTGCCAACTTGAATGGCCCTGCTCATTCGATCGATAATGCACTTGGTGAGGCCGAGCGTATGAGCGGTTACCAGGTTGACGCTGCGACTGTCAGTATTAACGGTGCTCATATTCTCAGCACTCATGCTGACGGAATGATCGCGGTCGGTACGGCGGATCACGAAATTACTCATGATGACCTGGCGCGGATCGAAGAAGTCGCGACAATGGGCAAAGTGCCAGCAAATCGCGAAATCTTAGAAGTAGTGCCACACGGCTATCGGTTGGATGGTCAAGATAATATCAAAGATCCATTAGGAATGACCGGGACGCGATTAGAAATTAACGCTAACGTTGTTTCGGCACTCGCGCCACACGTCGCAAACCTACAAAAAGCGACTGACCTAGCAAAAGTAACACCTCATACGATTATTCCTGCAGTCGTTGCGGCGGCAAAGGCAGTTTTGTCAGAACAGCAATTGGAAAGCGGTGTCGCGGTTATTGATCTAGGCGGTGCAACCACGAGTGTTGCGGTCTTTGAAGAGGGTGATCTGCAATTTGTATCAGTCATCCCAATGGGCGGCGTTAGTATTACTAACGATTTGGCAATTGGCCTAAAGACTGACCCTGAAATAGCTGAAAGAGTAAAACTGGAACATGCTTCTGCGGCAATTGGCGGGTCGGATAGTGATTTAGCGACGATATCTATCGACCATGACGGAAAGGCTGTAGAGTTCGCGAAGCAGGATATTGATGAAATTGTTGATGCTCGACTCGAAGAAATTTACGAAGCAATTCAAAAAGAGCTCAAAAAAGCCGGAAAAGCAGGTCAGTTGCCAAGTGGCGTTGTCCTCACTGGTGGGACGGCAAATTTAAAAAATATTGTCGAGTACACGAAAACGACACTAGGCTTAGCCGCACGGGTGGGCTCCGCAAAGGGATATGGCGGGGTTGCTGAAAATCTCGATCAGCCGCAGTTTGCAACGGCAGTTGGCCTCATGCTAGCTGATTCCGAAGGTGCGCCTGCACCTCATCGACCAAAAAATGGCGGACAAGCATCTGCGTCTGCGAAATCGGCAGTCAAGCAAGCGGGCGGCTTATTGTCGAATATCTTTGGCCGATTTAAAGCCTAATTTGAATTACACTAATAAATGCTATACTAGAGAAGAATAGATATAGGGGACGGGAGAGCGAGTTTTCATGCCGGAAGTTACACCAAGCGAAATACAGACATTTGCGAGCATTAAGGTAGTTGGAGTTGGTGGTGCTGGTGGCAGCGCTGTCAATCGAATGAAAGATGCCGGATTGACCGGCGTACAGTTCATCGCGATGAATACCGATGCTCAGGCCCTTCACAACAGCCGAGCCGACGTAAAGATCCACTTGGGTCACAGTACAACTGGCGGCCTAGGTGCGGGTGCTGATCCTGCGACTGGTGAAGCTGCGGCGAATGAATCACGCGAAGAGATTCAACAAGCCCTCGACGGTGCTGACATGGTCTTCGTTACTATTGGTGCAGGTGGTGGCACGGGATCTGGCGCTGGCCATGTCGTTGCTGAAATTGCCCGCGAAATGGGTATTTTGGTTGTCGGTGTCGCAACAAAGCCGTTTAGTTTTGAAGGTGAAAAGCGACGCACGAATGCCGACTGGGCGATCAACCGTTTGGGTCGTCAGGTTGATACGTTGATCACTATCCCTAACGATCGACTACTACAGACGATCGATCGTCGAACACCGCTACTCGAAACGTTCAAGATTGCCGACGATGTGCTCCGTCAGGGTGTACAGGGTATATCAGAACTAATTACCGAACACGGACTTATCAACTTGGACTTTGCAGATGTCAAAGCGATCATGAGCAATGCAGGTTCTGCATTCCATGAACAGGACGTGTCGCTCGATCCTGCAGGAGAAGCCGTCCACGCAGTCGAAGCAAAAGGCGTCAGCGACGAAGCTGTTCAGGCGATCAACCTCGATCTCGACAAGCAAGATGTCGCAGCGAGCTTCGCAGAAGAGCCGACCGGAAATATCTGGGATACACCTGCCGAAGAAGAAGACGAATCAGACACCCCGGCATTCCTGCGCCGACGAAAAAAGAATCAGCAATCAGAAGAATAATAGGATAGACACATACAATGAGCCCGAAATACAAAATTGGTGATAGTAGGGTTATCGAATCACGCGAGGTGAGTGACGGCGTAACAATTCGACGTCGCCGAGAATCACCAGACGGTCGTCGCTTTACGACATATGAACGAATCGAAAAACCCAACCTTGCTATCGTAAAGCGCGATGCTGCTCGCGAGCTGTATGATCGCGAAAAACTAGCAACCGCGATTCGACGATCTGTCGGAAAGTTTTTTACCTCAGAAGTCGAGATCGCTGAAATCGTCGATAAGGTAGAGGATAGCTTGTATTCCTTGGGTGATAGCGAGGTCAGCTCTCGTCGAATTGGTGAATTTGTCTTGGACGAGCTAGCTGATCGTAACGAGGTCGCGTACGTTCGATTCGCTAGCGTCTATCGAGAGTTCAAGACACTAGATGATTTCAAAGAGATTCTTGACTCAAGACAGAAGCGTGCGGCATGAAAGTCGTCATTGTCTGTCGGCAGCAGAGTGAAACAGCGCGCGAAGTAAGCGAATATTTGCGGGAATTCCACCGTCGAACTGGACAGCAGTTGCCAACAATTGATCCCGATACTCGTGAAGGAGCTGATCTGTGTAGATTGTATGATATTGTCGAATATCCGACAGTCGTTGCAACGGATGATAACGGAATAATGTTAAATATGTGGCGTGGAACGCCGCTACCAACTATGAATGAGGTGAGTTATTATGTTCAATAATTTGTTCAAACGTAATAAAAAAGATGATATCAAATCAAATCGCTGGATATTTGGCACAATGTTGGCATTTGGTATCACTGGTTTGATTTCGGCCTTTGTACTGACTGTAGAAAAATTTCACGTCATCGAAAACCCCAATGCGACTCTGTCTTGTAGTTTTAATATCGTACTCAACTGTGCGACGGTAATGCAGACATGGCAGGCAAGTGTCTTTGGCTTTCCAAATTCATTGATTGGGTTAATGGCATATCCAGTTGTCATTGCTGTTGCAATCTTTGGCCTAGCCGGAGTAAAGTTCCCCCGCTGGGTGCTAATTGGCGCCAATATCGGGTACTTGTTAGGTGCGGTATTTGCATATTGGCTATTTTTCCAAAGTGTCTATGTCATTCAGGTGCTTTGTCCGTGGTGTCTGATTGTGACGTTCAGTACGACATTGCTACTTGCGACAATTACCCACTACAACTTGCGTCATAACACCTTTAATTTAAAGGGTGACGTCCATAATCGCATCAAGCAGATCTTGGCAAATGACTTCGACAAACTAGCTGTCGCTGTCTGGATCGTTGCACTGATCGCACTGGTGTTCCTAAAGTTTGGCGACTCGCTATTCCTTTAGTACCTACAAATGGACACTTTTAAAAACACTTCGTTACTATGCGAAGTGTTTTTTAAATTGAACCTCGCCTGTAAAAAGTAAAAATAATTACACAGATTGTGACTGCGTGGTGGTATGCTAGCAATATGAATTTCATTATTTTATTTGCCCTGATCGCTATAGAACTGATCGGACTATAATCGTGGACTGGATAACTGTACTATTCAGCCTAATCGCGTCGATACTACTACTGAGTGCGGTATTTATGTACGCGAAAATTAAAAACCGATTTGATATTATCGATGTTGCATGGGGTGTGGCATTTATTGTTATCGCTCTGGTCAGCTATTTCCTGCAGCCGGGCACCATAATGGTCAATAGTGTTCAATCGCTGGTGACATTGTTGGTCGTCGTTTGGGGTTATCGCTTGGCTCGTCACATTTATACTCGCTGGAGTGCATCTGATACAGAAGATGGTCGTTATGATGCAATGCGCCAATCCTATAGCAGTAAACCGGGCGGCGTGTTAGCGAATATGTACACAAGGGTCTTCTTGGTGCAAGCGGTTCTGGCAGTTGTCGTCTCGTCGTCGGTACTAGCGGTGAATAGTTCGTGGCAACTGGGTATTACTTGGGTGGCGGTTGTCGGATTGCTGGTATGGCTGGTCGGGTTTTATTTCGAAGCAGCCGGCGATGCGCAGCTGAAAAATCATTTGGCGAATCCGGATAACACAGGGAAGCTGATGACGACAAGGTTGTGGAAATATACGCGCCATCCAAATTATTTCGGTGAAATGACGCAGTGGTGGGGGATATTCATTATTTCGTTATCCGCACCTCATCTGTGGTGGGTGTCGATTATTGGCCCGATTGTCATTACGATATTATTACTCTTCGTATCCGGAGTGCCACTGACCGAAAAACGATTTGCTGGTCGGCCAGGCTGGGATGAATACAAAAAGCGTACTAGTAAAGTCTTTCCGCTGCCGCCACGTAGTTGAATGGGTAGTGTATTTGCGCTATGATAGATATATAGGCGTTGTATATTTTGTATGCATGAGCGGCCATCAACCGCGAAGTTTTGGGAAGAACGACATCGTCAACTAGACCCCAACGTGAACGCTACGTCAAAGCGATCAATAAAGCGCTAAAAGAATCACTTCTTTTGGAAGTCAGATGGAACCACCCAAAATTGGGCTCTGACATTCGAAAGAGGTGATTTTTATTTTGTCATAAAAAGGAGTAACTATGAAATTCAAAGCGAATACCCGACGCCGTGCACTAGAGTACGAAAAAGACTGGGTGTTGATTTCAAGGGTGCCTACAAAACCATGGATAAACAGTACATGGAAAGTATCTGGTGGGCGTTCAAGACGCTCTACGAAAAAGGCAAAATCTACGAAGGCGAAAAAGTACTGATGTACTGTACGCTGGACGCAACACCGCTTTCAAAAGCCGAAGTGACGATGGATGCCGGCGCCTATCAGGATGTAACTGACCCGAGTGTCTATATAAAATTTCAGCTGGAAGATGGCCTGACACTGCTGGCGTGGACAACGACGCCGTGGACGCTACCAGCGAATACGGCACTTGCCGTTAATCCTGATATAACGTATGTCGAAGTTACGTTAGATAACGAGAGAGTCGTCGTAGCAAAAGACTTGGCAGCGAAAGTATTCACTGATGAAAAGCACGCGGTGCTTAATTACAAAGTAGTCAGAGAATTCAACGGGAGTGAGCTGATCGGATTATCATACTTACCGCTAATTGGCGACAATCGTGGCGAAAATGCGCACAAAATTTGGGCAGCGGATTATGTCACAACCGAATCAGGTACGGGCATTGTTCACATTGCGCCAGCTTATGGCGAAGAGGACTTTGATCTGGCGCGAGCAAACAAGATTCCAGTTATTCATGTACTAGATGCGAATGGTGATTATACCGAGGGTCAATGGCAGGGCCAGAACGTCTGGGAAGTAAACAAACCTATCGCCAAAGAGCTGAAAGAGCAGGGTATTGTCTGGAAAATTGAATATTACCGCCACAGCTATCCGCATTGTCACCGCTGCGGAACAAAACTGATGTACCGTGCGCACCCCAGCTGGTTTATGGATATCGAAGGCCAGCGCGAAAAGATGCTAGAAAAAAACGGGAATGTTAACTGGTTTCCGGCACATGTCAAAAACGGTCGATTCGCAAAAACAGTCGAAACTGCGCCAGATTGGAATATTTCTCGTGATCGATTCTGGGCGACGGCTATGCCTGTCTGGAAAGGTACCGACAAAAACGGCAACGAGCTAGTAAAAGTTGTCGGTAGTTACGCCGAGTTAAAAGAGTTATCCGGCATTGAGCTAGAAGATTATCACCGTCCATGGATTGACGATGTTAAATTCACGATCGACGACGTTGAATATACGCGCATCGACAAGGTAATGGACAGCTGGTTTGAAGCGGGGAGTATGCCATTTGCGCAGTTCCATTATCCGTTTGAAAACAAGCAGAAATTCGAAGACAATTTCCCCGGCGATTTTATCGTTGAATACATTGGTCAGGTTCGGGCCTGGTTTTATTACATGCACGCCATGAACGTAGCGCTGTTCGGTGAAAACTCATTCAAAAATGTGATTGTCACTGGTAATGTCGCCGGCAATGACGGCCGAAAAATGAGTAAATCATACGGAAACTATACTGATCCAAATGAACTGATGGACAAATTCAGTGCCGATTCGCTACGCTTCCTGCTGTTATCCAGTCCACTCCTCAACGGAGAAGACTTTGCATTACAGGATAAAGAAGTTGGTGACGTCGCCCGCAAACTGGGTATGATCTGGAACATGTATGACTTTTTCACAATGTATGCAGAGGTAGACGGCTGGGAGTTTGATGGAACCTTGAAAGACCCACTCGAAGATTGTTCGAATCCTTTGGACATCTGGGTAATATCACGACTACACCAGCTAGTGGCAGATGTCGAAAAGAACCTCGACACCTATAATATCCCCGACGCAATCAGCCAAATCCTGCCGTTCCTGGATGACGCTAGCAACTGGTATGTTCGTCGCAGCCGGCGTCGTTTCTGGAAATCAGAAGACGACGGTGACAAAGATCAGGCGTATCGAACGCTTCATTATGTGCTAGTCCGATTGTCCTATGTATTGGCGCCGTTCACTCCGTTCCTGGCCGAAGAGTTGTATCATAACCTGACGGGTGACAAAGAATCGGTACACTTGAAGGACTGGCTGTCAGCTGGAAGAGTCAATGAACTTGTCGTAAAAGACATGGAGCAAGTGCGAGAATATGTGAACCAGGCACTCAGCCTGCGCGCCAAAGAGCGAATCAAGATTCGCCAACCACTTGCCAGTGTGACTGTTCCGACGCTAGGGGAATTCGTAAACTTCGAGGACATATTGACAGAAGAATTGAATGTCAAAAAAGTTATTCAGGGTAATGAACTTGCGCTAGACTTTACGCTCACTCCGGCATTAAAGCGTGAAGGCCTGATGCGCGAAGTCGTTCGCCATGTTCAGGCTGCCAGAAAAGCTGCCGGGTTGAACGTTGATGATCACATCGCATTATCTCTGCAGGTAGTTGACGGTGACGATGCGCAATTAACGTCTGCGATAAAAGAACACACAAAGACGATTGCACTTGAAACACTCGCCGATAGCTACGCCGATCAGATCGATGATTATCAGACGGTCGTCAAAGTAGAATCACACGAACTTACGATTGGCGTTAAAAAGCACGCATAATATCAACTACGTGTTTAATGGGGCGGATGAGCGCGAGTTTAGAACTCAAGCTCGTCCGCTTTTTTGATGCACAAATAGCTAACGCAACACCACTAAAAACTCTGCGGTGAAGTTTCTCACTGACGTATGATGATTACTTTTTTATAGTGGATACCATAAAGAAAAGGAGGTATAAGCTATGAGTACTGCTGCAAGCTCGCACGTAAAGGCGCTCATATTTGGCTGTAGTTTAAAGCCATCGCCATCGTCGTCATCGACCGATAAATTAGCGAACGAATTAATTGCCGAGCTAAACGGACACTCTGTTGAAAGCGAGCTCATCCGCGTAGCAGATTATGTGGTGAAACCCGGAGTCAAAACCGATATGGGTGATGGTGACGCGTGGCCGCAACTACGCAAAAAAATGTTGAATGCCGACATTGTTATTATTGCGACGCCAACATGGGCAGGGCAATTGTCGAGTATCGCCATGCGTGTTATCGAACGATTAGATGCCGAACTGAGTCAGACGAGCGATGATGGATTGCCGCTAGTGTACGGAAAAGTTGCTGGCGCAGTCGTCGTGGGGAACGAAGACGGTGCACACCACATTTGCGCCACCATCTATCAAGCATTGAATGATTACGGATTTACAATTCCGGCTGCGTCAGCGACGTACTGGAATGGCGAAGCGATGCACAAAACCGACTACAAAGACCTAGAGTCGGTTCCCGAAAGTACGGCCAGTGCGACAAAGCAAATGGCGGCAAATTTAGCGCACACTGCTACTCTGTTAAAAAATCAGCCGTATAGCGCGGCGTAACGAGGAGGATGATATGACAAAGAACCAATACGAGATGCAAGATCCAACGACGCAGTATCCAAAAGTAACAAACAATGGCCACTTGCAGCCAGAGCCGGGCCTGGACGCGGACCTAGACCCAAAGGCTGATCTGGGCGAGACATCCTACAAAGGAAGTGGCCGGCTACAGAATAGAAAAGCCTTAATAACAGGTGGAGATTCCGGTATTGGCGCTGCAACCGCAATCGCATTTGCTCGCGAAGGTGCCGACGTTGCAATTGTCTATCTACCACAAGAGGAGCAAGACGCGCAGCGCATCGTCCAGCTCATCAAGGATGCTGGCAGAAGTGCATTGGCTATTCCAGGAGATATAAAAGACGAGTCGTTTTGCCGAGAACTAGTCGAAAAGACAGTGCAACAGTTCGGATCTATCGATATCCTTGTCAATAATGCAGGCAAGCAAGAGTTTGAAGCTGATCTGCAAAAAATTACCACCGAACATTTCACCGACACATTCGCGACAAATGTCTTTGGTATGTTCTGGATTACCAAAGCCGCCGTTCCGCACATGCCTGCTGGCGCCAGTATCATCAATACGACTTCGATACAGGGCTATCAGCCATCACCAGGTCTGCTGGACTATGCATCAACCAAAGCGGCAATTACTGCATTTACAAAAAGTCTTGCAAAGATGCTAGCGGAAAAGGGGATTCGAGTGAATGCCGTGGCGCCTGGCCCAGTGTGGACACCATTGCAACCGAGTCATGGACAACCTCCCGAGAAATTGAAGGAATTTGGGCAGCAAGTGCCACTTGGTCGTCCGGGTCAACCGGCAGAATTAGCGCCATCCTACGTTTTCCTTGCTAGTCAGGAGTCGAGCTATATTACGGCAGAGGTAATCGGCGTGACAGGTGGCAATCATTTGCCATAGCTGTAGTATTGTTGACATATACACATTAATATGCTAATGTTTAAACAGATTCATTCACAAAAATCAAAAAAACATGAGTATATTTCACCACCAACATGTAGCATTCAGCAAAATCGATCCGCTTGCCAATGGGCTAGCGGACGAAATTGCGGCCGAACAGCAGGAAGCGGATTCTATCCGTAGTCTAGAAGATGTCAGTGCCGAAGAGCTGAACCGTAAATGGAATGTTATTGTTGATGACATCAAAAAAGATCCAGAATGGTTCAATTTTGCCGATGATTAATACTATAAAAAGTATAGTATAATAGAACCATGAGTGATATTACCGATCAAGAATTTGACCAACTAATTACAAGAGCTATGGATGAGCTGCCGCAGGAGTATATTCGCGGTCTGGATAATGTTGCTATTGTCATGGCTGACGATCCAACTGATGAACAGTTGCAGAAAATGAAGGTCCGTGAAAACGCAGTCCTGCTAGGTCTATATGAAGGCATACCACTGACGCAACGTGGTAATGGCTACACCTTTGTATTGCCGGACAAAATCACGCTTTTCAAGCATTCGATGCTACGCATTTGTCATTCTAGTGACGAATTATTTGAACAAATCAAGCGCACATTATGGCATGAAATAGCTCACTTTTATGGGCTGAGCCATTCGCGTATGGACGAACTGCAGAGTAAATAGCACATCCTGCTTGTGGTATAATTGATATACTATCGGTATTATTTTTGAATGCCGCAATAGGTGAAAGGGATGTGTTTGAAGGACAGTGCACGACCATTTTTGCGACCAATCCACGCTGCCGTCAGCTGTAGTCTTATTTTTGTGTTCGCCTTTATGGCAGTGATCGCTCCGGTCGTTTCAGCTCAGGATGCGCAACCCATATTCACGCCTTCAACGACATCGGGTGAACTGCGCAATACGCAACGTATCTCTCTGCAGGTAAACGACGCAAATTATACGCAGCCTACTATCCAAGTTCTCAACAAAGATGATGCAAAGCCGCTACCCGACGACAGAGTAATAAAAGCGGTGGCCGATAAAGACGCAACGACTGTGGTGCTGACCTGGGATACTCAGACAATGCTGGCATGCATGGATGGTCGTTTGCCGTTCCGGATTCGGTCGAAAATGGTGTCCGAAAAGTCGGTGTTCAAGTAAGGCCTCAGTCAAGTGATGGCGCACCTGCTACTGAGTATGTTTATCAAGATGTCACATTGACTGCACCTGCCGTTGTGACGCCACCGAAGTTAATTCCCGTTCAGCAGTTACCGCCGCTCGAACTGGCACCGACAATAGGCCAGTTCATCGCTCCGGTCATTCAAGATATCAGTCCACGTATGAAAACAACCCTGTATGGAGTGCCGGTCACTGATTTGGTGCAGGATCAGCAAGATGTCGCGAGTGCTGTAGCCGTCAACGGTAACGAAGGATCTGTACTGGGTTCGCGGCAAAGCAGTGATAGTAGCGCGAGTGTCGTTGCGGCGACTGAATCAGGCTGGAAGTTTTTTGGCATAGGGTGGTACTGGATAGTACTGATTGTTGCCGGTGCTGGGCTTGCGTATGCGCTGTATAAAAGACGGATCAGTCGAATGGTGTATTCTTCGTAATTTTCGCCGACGCCGCTATGCTTGTTGTTTTTCTCAGTTTATGATAAGATAGCACAAATTAACTTACCGCATGTGGAGTGCGAAAGGTGAGGTTACGGCAATGGGATTACGCATACAACGTGTG
>SEAL01000039.1 GCA_004145215.1 Chloroflexota bacterium
CCTAGCGCGTCGAACTGCAAACTATGCCTTGGCTTCGTCTTTGATTTCGTCGAGGGCATCATTAAATCCAGTCGAAGTCAGCGAAGATCCCGATACGCGAGACAAGTTTATTTCGTCGATGTTTTTGCCGACTGTCAGGTTGCCGACGCCGTTTTTGAACATAGTTTGATACTGTGCAGAATTGCCACTGGCATTTGTTTTTATATCGACTGCTGTGACGATATTATCTTTTAGACTAACGGTCACACCGATCGTTTCGTTGCCACCAGGTGAGCGGTAGCTACCATCCGCGCTATAGGTTCCGTCTTTGTACGTTCCTGCTGTTTCCGTTGCTGTGGAACTTTCGTTACTGGATGTCGCGGTGTCTGTTGATGCTGTTTCGGTTTGAGTAGTCTCTGTCGATGACGTGTCTGTGTCTGGACGGTTAAAGTAGACAGCTGCACCTGTTCCGGCGGCTGCGATCAGGACAATAGCGCCCAGCCCAATGATTTTTGATGTGTTATTTTGCATTGATTACTGTCTCCTTACGCTTAGTTCTCTATCTAGTATAGTATACAAAATATACTGAAACTCACCTGACGGTAACAATACGGTGGTTTATTTGTTACGATAGGTGTAATGAGTCGTACAAAAAAGCAGATAAAACGAATTGGCACCGGTATTGTCGGTGGCTTGGTGCTGCTAGTCGGCTTGATTGCGATTCCGTATCCGGGTCCAGGATGGCTGATCGTATTTAGCGGCCTTGCGATCCTCGCGACGGAATTTGAATGGGCGCAGCGCGTGTTGGATAGGGTAAAGGGTAAATACGATCAGTGGCAGCGTTGGTTAAAGCAACAGCCGTCAGCGGTACGAGCGCTATTCTGGGTGCTCACATGCCTAATCGTTATCGTCACTATCTGGCTATTGAATGGCTATGGTCTGATTAATTCGTGGTTGCAATTAAATTGGGACTGGCTGAAATCGCCACTCCCAATTTTTCGCTAATGTCGTACCGACTACTTTTTGAACGGTTGCGCCAGCTTTAATTCTGGCGATGCTTCGGCGATGCGAAGTAATTCGTTGTATTTGGCGACTCGGTCAGTGCGCGATAGCGACCCTGTTTTGATCTGACCGCAACCCAAGCCAACTGCAAGGTGTGCAATCGTGACATCTTCTGTTTCGCCGCTTCGGTGACTCATGACGGTATTCCATCCAGCAGCTTGCGCGGTTTTGACGGCATCGATCGTTTCTGTCAGGGTGCCGATTTGATTTGGTTTAATTAAAATTCCATTTGCTGCTTTTTCTTGGATGCCTCGATGCAGTAGTTTTGAATTCGTTACCGCAGGCGCATACCCACCTTCGTCGCCTACAGTCGTGCCGTAGCCAGCCTCTTTCAAAACTTTCGCAAGAGCGTGGAAAATCTCGGTACCTATCTGAATCGCATGTGCGAAATCGCGTGCCCCGTGGGGAATGATCATGTATTCTTGCACATCGCTACTGCCACTTGCATGTTTGCCGCCATTCATAATATTCATCATCGGTAATGGTAGGTTCTGTTCAGTTGTACCGGTCATTTGCGCGATATAGTGATGAAGTGGTTGTTGTCGTGCATTCGCAACAGCCTTTGCTGTTGCTAGGCTGACAGCTAAAATTGCATTCGCTCCTAGGTTCGCTTTATTTTCTGTACCATCGGTGTCTAGTAGCAATTGATCAATTGCGCTCTGATCACTAGCGTCTTTACCGGTTAGGGCATTAGCAATGACCGTGTTAATATTTTCAACTGCTTTAAATACTGATTTGCCACCATAGGCTGTGTCGCCGTCGCGTAACTCTAGTGCCTCGCCGGCGCCGGTGCTGGCGCCAGATGGTACTGCAGCACGTCGAATCGATTATTTGTCGTCCGTGTATGCGTGTAATTAAAGTATCTTCCATATCTCCTTATTATACGCGCATTTGCACAAGCGCAATAATCGGCGCATACTAAATGCATGACAGAACAGACACATTATGGAATTTTAGCAATCAGTCGCCACACCGAATCAGAATGGAATTTACTCGGTAAATGGACTGGATTAACCGATGTCAATTTGACCGAAAAGGGCAAACGGGAGGCCGGCCAAATCGGTGAATTATTAAAAGATTTGCAGTTCGATGCAGTTTACACTTCCGAACAGAAACGTACGCATCAGACCCTCGAAGGTATATTATCCGGTAGTGGCCATAGTGAAGTGTCGCACCATAAATCAAGTGCGATTAATGAGCGCGATTACGGCGACTTGACCGGCAAGAATAAATGGGAAGTAAAAGAAGAAGTTGGTGACGAAGCCTTTCATGGCATCCGACGCGGCTGGAACCACCCGGTTCCTGGCGGCGAAACGTTGCAAGACGTTCACGGACGTGTCGTTCCGTTTTTTGATGCCGAAATCTTGCCTAGGTTGCAGCGCGGCGAAAATATTCTGATGGTTGCACACGGTAACTCAATCAGAGCATTGATTAAACATCTAGAAGACATTCACGAAGATGAAATTGCAGACGTTGAAATGGCATTCGGTCACGTATTGCTATATCGAATCGACCAAGCTGGCAAAACTACTAGCAAAGAAACCCGCCATATTGATACAACCCCTCCGCACGCCTAAGTCTGTAGGTAAATGTGCGCCATCGGTATACAATAATAACGATGCCACGAAGAGGTAAAAAATCCGACAAGAAAATGACGAAGCGCGAAATAGCCGCTGCGCTTTTTCAGGTAGGAAAAATTACCTACAAAGCTGCTCCGCTGATGGTCATCGTGCAGCTGACTGGTTCGATCATTACTGCGGTACTGCCTATTGTTACGACGTATTTTGCAGCGCTCACGACGACGGCACTTGCTGATGCGTATGCTGGCGATCAATCTGCCGGCACCCGCGCTATGGAGTATGTAGTTGTTACAGCTGGACTAGGCATTAGCCTGGTCGCGTGGAATAGTGTAGCGTCCTATGTCGAACAATTAATGCGCTACCGTGTTGCAGCGGCAATGTCTGATCAGATGTACGAACATTTTCTGTCGCTCGATTTTTGGCGATACGATGATAAAAAAACTGCCGATTTGTATGACCGAGCAACGCAGTTTGCTAATTTCTTCCCGTATGTGTTCGATCGTCTATCTAGTATCATTTCATCATTTATCGCGATGGTCGCAGGTATGATTGCTTTGATCCTGGTGAGCTGGTGGCTGGGGTTGATACTGGTCGCTGCAATCATCCCCGGTATCTATATTCAGTTCAAGCTGTCTCGAGCTCAGACGCAACATTGGAATGAAAACGTCGAAACTCGGCGCGCAACCAGCATGATCGAATATGGTTTACTGCAACGCCCAGATTTTATTGCAGAATTGCGGCTATATGGCATGGTTCGCTACTTGCTTGACATGCGAATGCGACTGCGAGACAAAGACGAAAAAGAGCGTATAGAATTTGAGCGTAAATATATTTTCAAAAAACTGGGCGCCGATGCGCTGGAAGCTGCTGCTGAAGTGATCGCGCTGTTATTCACGGTCACGCAGATTATCGCGCGCAATCAGCCCGTCGGCCAGTTTTTGTATGTGCAGCAGATTGTGTCGCGTGCGCTCAGCGGGTCGAATTCATTTGTCAGTCAGGTCAGTAGCATCGATCAGGATGTTGCGAATTTGTTCGACTATCAAAAATTCATGGAACTGCCCGAGCGACGTCACGCGGACGTCAAGCTGCTGCAGGTGCCGAACATTATATCGCTAGACAATGTCTCGTTCGCGTATCCACTCACGAAAGTAGATGTGCTAAAGCACGTCAGCTTTGAAATTAAAAAAGGTCAGCACATTGCTATCGTAGGTGAAAACGGCGCAGGAAAATCAACACTCATCAAAATACTTTTGGGGTTGTATCAACCGACTGACGGGAAAGTCCTTGTCGACAAGCAAGATTTATCGAAAATATCAGTGTCAGATTGGCATCGATATCTGGGCGTGCTGCAACAAGATTATCTGTCCTATACATTCGCAACCGCAAAGGAAAATGTTTTTTATGGCGACGTGTCGCAGCCATTTGATCAGTTGCGCTACGATAATGCGATCGAACGTGCCGAATCAGGAAAGTTTTTGGATAAACTACCGAAAAAGGCAGACAGTTATATTAGTACATGGATGGAGGATGCTGATGGTAATAATGGTGTCGATTTGTCTGGTGGTCAATGGCAGCGGCTTGCGCTCGCACGTAATTTTTATCGCGACAGTCCAATTATTATTTTGGATGAACCAACGAGTGCAATCGATGCATTGGCTGAATCTCGTATATTCAAACATTTGTTCGCTGACAAATCCAAAACGGTCATTACGATTAGTCACCGGCTGAGCACGATTGAAAAAGCCGACATCATCTATATGCTACAGGAAGGTTCACTCGTCGAGCAGGGAACTCACCGTGAACTGGTGCAAAAGCGCGGTGTTTATTATACGATGTTTGAATCGCAATTATCTGATCGCGACTCGTAATCCTATTCCATATCGTTCACTGCGAGTGCAATCAGATGTTTGTGCGATCCGTGTAATTGATCTGGCAGCGTATCGATACAAAACCATTCAGCATGTACCGCATCATCACTTGCTTTCACTGTAGCGGGTTTGTCTATCCGCCAAACATAGGCTGTCGTTTCGGGCCATGCATGAGCAGTCGCTCTGGGGTCGTCAACAACGCCTTTGTAAAGTAGAGTAGGGGTGTCATTTATTACTAATCCCGTTTCTTCGAATAATTCACGCCTTGCAGCGCGATCGGCCGATTCGTCGGCATCAACAAAGCCGCCAGGTAACGCCCACGAACCGGTATCTGATCGCTGAATTAACAAAATTTTTGGGGTTGGTTCACTGGTTATGACGATTGGGTCGGCAGTATAATTTGGCCCCCATTGCCAGTAACTGCCGCGCCCTGTAACCACGCCAGTATTTCTGTCGGTTATCATGCGTTTAATCCAGGGATGGAGTGGTCGCCCATTACTGTCGAGCTGATAGCCGCTACTGTGCAGCTCCTCTTGCCGCAGAATCGACGGCACTCTATCGGTGTTGGTTGACCATGGGCCGTCAGGGAGTGTTGCGTCGGTTGATATATTGAATTTTGACATTACTAATCGAACGTCTGGATAGCCGGGATAGATTTGCAAATTTAGCGTCTGATAGCGATCGTTAGCTCTGGGTAATTCACTCATCGAGATACCATTTGCTGGCAGGCGCCCATGCCTAATTTCTCGGCGACCTTTTGCTGCATCATGCTAACTTTTTCAATTGATCCGGTATGTTTTCCTGGATCATCACTCAGCTTGACGGTGCCGGTGCCGTTTACCTCAGTTGCCTTCATGACGAAATTATTTGCAGGTAATCCTAGATCATTCATCAAACTGGTACCCCAGCCGAACATTATGGTAACTTTGCCCGTAAAGTAATCGGCTAACTCTATGATCGTATTAATATTCAATCCGTCACTAAAAACAATTGTTTTTGTCATTGGATCAATATTGTACTGCCGGTAAAGCTCGATTGCTCGCTCTCCGAATGCGATTGGATCGCCGGAATCATGCCGCAGGCCATTCCATGCAATCGCCTGTTCCCGAGTAAAATCTTCAAAGAAGAATTCACTTCCAAATGTGTCGGGCAGAGCGATGGATAGATCTCCTCTGTGGTGGTCTTGCCAATCGTAGAGCATCTGGCTATGGCCATCCAGAGGGTTGTCTCCTTGCTGGTCGGCGATGCCGGCGTAGACCATTGGCAGTTCATGGGCAAACGTACCGATTGGCCGTAGGTCATATTTGTAGGCGAACCATGGATTGCTGGTACCAACAAATGAGTCCGGTAGCTCTGTGGTTAGGCGCTGAATGACATGTTCGTGCCAATCAGCACTGAATCGTCGCCTAGTGCCGAAGTCAGAAAATTTAATGTCGGGTCGGGTAGCAAGGAGTGCAATTTTTTCATTCAAGCGCAGATCACCCTCTGCATACAGATCGCCCAGTGATAAACCGTGACTTTCCATTAATCCCTTGTAATACGCCTCGTTGACTTCGCTCATAACAACTGTTTCCCATAGGCTGACATCAGCCCACGGTCCGCTAGTAGTTATCGCCAAGTCGTTCGTCTCTGGGTCGTTTGCAATTTTCACTTCTGGTAGCTGGATTGCCGCGATGTGGTCTAGATATTCAGCGGTAAATCGAGCCTCGCCGTCCTGCGCTTTTAATCCGCCGTAATAAGCAATTTCTTCATTCGTAAAGCCCTGTCGTCTAATGGCGTCAAGCGTGGTTGCTAATGTATCGCTATCGACGTACTCTGCGAGGGGTTGGTCGCTATTACGATTTTTCATAGTGAATGTAACGACATCATCAGGATGTTTCTCGAGTATCATGTCGCCCATTGTGAGCTTGTAAAAATCCAAATCTCGGCTGAGTAGGGGAGCCTCTGCATCGGATGAATATGTTGTTTCAAAGTTCGTTATCATTACTTACCTCTAACCGCTGCAATTGCCTGTTCTGTAGTGACGATCGAGATACCTCGTGCTGCCAAGTTACGTAGGCAGAGTTCTCGATTGGCAGGCATGACTGCTTCAGTCGCATCCGAGACAAGGGTGACGTTAAATCCTTGTCTATGGAGATCGATAGCAGTGGAGTCGACGCAAAGCATGTGTTCGTCGCCATCGCCAAGCGCGACGCCGGCTACGTAAGTGGTGTCCCTGTTGTTTTGTCGCAGCCAATCTGGTAGCAATAATCCAGTTGTTGGATCATACGCTAAGGCTCCAGTGTAGCTCGTGTCATCTTCGGGGGATAGGCAGGCCTCGCTGGCTGGCATAAAGCCGCGCTGTGCATCAACAATGACAAATGCTGTGTTTTGATTCTTTTCCATAATTGGCCTCCTTGTGTAAATGTATTATTAACACTTACTATAATTCAAATATAGATGGTAGATAATGTATTGTCAACACTAACTACAAATTATAGTATGATAGATATATAGATTAACGAAAGGTCACAATCGAATGCCAATGCCTAACGACTTAGTATTTGTCCGTCATGGACAATCCGAAGCCAACATTATCCAGAAAGCGGACAAAGCAGATTCACCGCACCCAGAGGCGGAAGCGATCAATGATAGGCCAGATTGGCAGCAGCGGCTTTCTGAAAAGGGAATTTCACAGGCGCAACTTGCAAAACAGTGGATAGATCAGCACCTGGGTGGTGCCGCTTCTTTCGATGGTAAATACTTATCTCCGTTTCTGCGAACTCGTGAAACAGCTGCGTATGTGGGCGGACCCGACTGTGGCGAATGGACGGTCGATGATCGCGTCGTAGAGCGTAGCTGGGGTGTATACGGCATTGTGCCGCGGGCGGAACAGCGCCAGCAATTCCCGCTCACCAGTAAATTGCACGCAGCCACGCCGTGGTATGTTCGATTTGATGGTGGTGAAAGTATGCCAGATGTTTACGGTCGATTTCGTGATTTCCAGGGAACGCTCCACCGAGAACAATCCGGGCAGCGCGTCATTGTCGTGTCTCATGGAGATTTCATAAATGTCGCCAGGTATGGTATCGAGCGCATGCTGCCCGAACATTGGGAGGCGATGGATCGAGATCCTCGATATGTCATCCGTAATTGCAGCGTAATTCATTATACCCGCATAAATCCACAGGACCCGAATGACATTCGTGATAAATTACATTGGCGCCGCATGGTCTATCCTGATGCAATTAACGAATCGCCAAACGACGGAGGGTGGGTGGAATTACCGGCCCGTCAACGTTTCACTGGCAACGAACTTTTGAATCAGGCCGAATTTGCACCACCGCTACTGAGCAAGAGATAAAAAGTGAGCTGCCGCGCCCAGGT
>SEAL01000105.1 GCA_004145215.1 Chloroflexota bacterium
ATACGCAGCCTACTATCCAAGTTCTCAACAAAGATGATGCAAAGCCGCTACCCGACGACAGAGTAATAAAAGCGGTGGCCGATAAAGACGCAACGACTGTGGTGCTGACCTGGGATACTGTCGAATTACCTGATGCAGAGTATAAAATACGATACAGCGCCACCGATCAAAAAGGTGCCATCTTTGCCGAAGACTATTTGGTATCAGTTGCGAACAATAAACCCATCGTGACGATATCGAAAACCGACTCTGGGCGAATTATCAAAGGTACGGTTTCTCGTCCAGATGTGACGTTCGCGGTGACTGTTGACGACGTCCTATTGTCTAGCGTTGACCCAACGATAGCACTGACGTCAGACAATGCTGGCATGTATGGATGGTCGTTTGCCGTTCCGGACTCGGTCGAAAATGGCGTCCGAAAAGTCGGTGTCCAAGTAAAGCCTCAGTCGAGTGATAGCGCACCTGCTACTGAGTATGTTTATCAAGAAGTCACACTATCTGCACCTGCCGTTGTGACGCCACCGAAGTTAATTCCCGTGCAGCAGTTACCGCCGCTCGAACTGGCACCGACAATAGGCCAGTTTATCGCTCCGGTCATTCAAGATATCAGTCCACGCATGAAAACAACCTTGTACGGAGTGCCGGTCACTGATTTGGTGCAGGATCAGCAAGATGTCGCAAGTGCTGTAGCCGTCAACGGTAACGAAGGGTCTGTACTGGGCTCGCGGCAAAGCAGTGATAGTAGCGCGAGTGTCGTTGCGGCGACTGAATCAGGCTGGAAGTTTTTTGGCATAGGATGGTACTGGGTAGTACTGATTGTTGCCGGTGCTGGGCTTGCGTATGCGCTTTATAAAAGACGAATCAGTCGAATGGTGTATTCTTCGTAATCTTTGCCGACGCCGCTATGCTTGTTGTTTTTCTCAGTTTATGATAAGATAGCACAAATTAACTTACCGCATGTGGAGTGCGAAAGGTGAGGTTACGGCAATGGGATTACGCATACAACGTGTG
>SEAL01000040.1 GCA_004145215.1 Chloroflexota bacterium
CTTGGCGGAGGAGGGGAGATTCGAACTCCCGCTACAGATCTCTCCGTACTAACGATTTAGCAAACCGTCCCCTTCAGCCACTTGGGTACTCCTCCGTGTGGACATATCGATCCGATATGGGCTATATGCTGGTTGAATGAATTCCCTCAGCTCGAATGATTATATCACATCGCCAGATACGGGGGCTAGACTTTTTTGCATAAATTTGCTATAATAGAAATTATATTACATAAAATATATTTGTGATGAGTGTGAGTCGACAATTTTTATCATTTTTGTTCCTCGTTATGTGCAGCGTCAGCCTAGCACTATTTTTGGCACCTGATTTGTATGCAGTTGATTTCAATATGTCGATCCAAGACGGCGTCAATGCAGCAAAGGGCCGTGACCAAGTAACAGATTTATTCGGCGAAGCCGGCATATTTCAGGACATCACAAATATATTGCTATTTTTGGTCGGTGCTATTAGCGTGATCATGGTCATTATCGGCGGGTTGCGCTATGTACTGTCTGGCGGTGATTCTTCGGCCGTATCCGCGGCAAAAAACACGATTCTGTATGCGATCGTTGGCCTGGTGGTGTCGATGTTGGCCTATGCGGCTATCGCTTTTGTCATCGAAGCATTCGCGCCTGGCGGCGCATCGTCATCTATCTAGATTCGACTGAAGCGTTTGGCGACAGATTTATTGTTCAGAATAATTCGTTGTAGTTCTCGAGCACCGAGGAATACGACAACTGCACCGAGTACATACAGCCAGTCATCTAATTGCAGTGGTGCGCTCTTGAAGAATGTACTGACTGCTGGGACATAGACAATTGATAGTACGATTGCCGTTGTTAATGCGATTGCCATCCAGAAATAACGGTTCGAGAACTGGTATTTCGTAAAGAATCCATGCACACTACGGCGCTGCATGATATTAATCAGCTGACAGGCGACGATTGTCACATACGTCATTGTTGTTGCCCCGTAAATTACGAGCTGCTCGGCACCCTGCAATGGACTGTCGTGACGAGCAAAGAACCAGAGGTAGTTGAGGATCGCTAGTCCACCAATCAACAGGCCACACCATGCGAGGTCGATCAGACTACGTCGATTGAGGATATGTGCTTTAGGGTCACGTGGCTTTTGCTTCATCGTTTCGCCTTCTTCTTTATCCCAACCAAGGGCAGCGATAGGGAAGAGTTCTGCTAAAAGATCGATCGCCAGCAGCTGCAATACGTTTATAGCTAGTGGTGCGCTAATAGCAGCCGCCAAAACTAGACTGGCAACATTCACGACCAGTTCGGCAAAGTTCGAGGTAAAGCAGCTGAGAACGCCTTTTTTGATATTCACGAATATTGTGCGGCCAGATCGAATGGCGCGGATGAGTGTACTGAAACTATCGTCCAGTAAAATAACTTCGGCAGATTGTTTCGCGACATCGGTACCAGTGATCCCCATCGCTACACCGATATCAGCACGTTTGAGCGCCGGTGCGTCGTTAATACCGTCTCCGGTGACAGCGACCACATTACCCGATGATCGAACGAGACCGACGATCCGCATTTTGTCTTCGGGGCTGACACGACTAAATATAGTACCACCGCGAAGCGTTTGTGCGAGAACGTCGCTATCGGGCATTGCCTGTAGCTCTTGGCCTGTAATCACGACCAGTTCTTCATTCGGCCCGACTAGTTCTGCCTGACGGGCGATCGCCAGCGCCGTTAGTGCAAAATCGCCAGTAACTATATTAACCTTGATGTGCGCTCGACGGGCGGCGCGCATCGCAGCAGGCACAGCTTCGCGGAGAGGATCGATCATACTGACCATACCAATGATCGTTAATTCGGATTCGATTTCGTCGATGTTACCGTGAAGCGCGGTTTTTTCATCGATTTGGCGCGTTGCGAATGCCAAATTGCGAAGTGCTTTGCCAGCGCGAGCAACATGTTCATCAAGTAACTGTTTTTTGTAGGTTGCGTTCAGCTGATGTCGTTTGCCATCGATAATGATATGCGTCGAGCGTTCAATGACGTTTTCGGGGGCGCCTTTGACAAAAGCCGTAACACCATCAGCCGTGCGACGGATCGAGGTCATACGTTTGCGATCACTATCAAAGGACAGTTCGCGTAGTTCAGGATTATCAAGTAGTGTCTGTTCGGTATCAACGCCAGCTTTGCGGGCGAGAGTAATCAGAGCGCCTTCGGTCGGATCACCCAGGCAATACCACTTTGGGCTGTGATCATCAGGGGCGAGAACTTTGGCGTTACTAGCAAACAGCCCGATGTTCACAAAGTTAGTGACGTCGATCTGCTGTTTTGCGCTGAGGTTCGCGCCAACCGAGCCGTTTGGTTCATACCCAGTACCACTGACGTCATACTGAGTATTGCCAATAATCAGTGACTCGACAGTCATTTCGTTTTTGGTCAAAGTCCCTGTTTTGTCGGTACAGATAACTCGCGTTGCACCGAGCGTTTCGACGGCGCTCAATTTTTTAACCAGCGCACGAGCGCGTGATAGTTTGCCAGCTGCCTGAGCGAGTGAAGTATTAACCTCGGCCGGTAGTCCCTGCGGGATCAGTGAACTTGCAAATCCAACGGCAAAGAGGAGTGCTTCTTTGAACGCGAGGTCCGTCTGGATTGCGATCATCAATAATACTAACGATAGAATAGCGACGCCGTAGGTAACATACGTTGCGATATGGCGGAGCTCTTTTTGCAGCGGACTGAGGTCGTGAGGCGCTTCCTGACTGAGGCTAGCGATGCGACCTAGTTCTGTGGCCATACCCGTCGCAAACACGACACCCTTGGCTTCACCGGTCGCAACGGTCGTCCCCATATAGGCCAGGTTATGTCGGTTAGCAACAGGAACTTCGCCACCAATCACATGCACGATAGACTTCCGCTAGTGGCTGAACCAATTTTTCTAGTGCCTGCATTGTTTTTTCGGCACGGTATTCCTGCAAAAAACCAATGATCGTATTGAACAGCACCAGTGCGATAAGGACAATTGCCGTACGTAGGTCGCCCAGATAGGCAGCCAATCCGCCGCTAGCTAGCAGTAGTAGGATCATCCAATCTTGGAATTGTCGTAGATATCGTCGATATAACGGTTCGGTTTTTAGTCCAGATAGAACGTTATGGCCGTCCGATTCTAATCGAGAGGCAGCAAGTGATGATTTGAGGCCAGTTTCTGATGAGTTGTAGCCGCTGAGCAAGTCCGAGACTGAGCGTCGATACGCAGGTTTTGAATTTTTGGTAGTCATTATTCTAATGATTATAGGGTTAGGCGCCGTAATAGGGAATAGATATTAGTACAAAGAAAATACGCGATCAAATGATCGCGTATTTTCATGGCGGAGAGAGCGAGATTCGAACTCGCGGAACCGTTGCCGGCTCGACAGTTTTCAAGACTGTTCCCTTCAACCACTCGGGCACCTCTCCGTGCATATAGATGTGGTCGAAAACTATGGTACCAGATTATGTCCGTTCAGTCGAGGGGTTGGCGCGCAATTGCCGCGACCCATACGTCGCCAGCGCCTGCATCTCGCAGGCATTTAGCCGCATACTCCATAGTCGCACCCGTTGTGACGACATCATCTAAAAGTAGGTAGGTGGTGTCGGTAGAAAGTTCAGATTTGCAGGTAAATGCTCGACTAGCTTGTTTTCTGCGCTGTGACTTTGTCGCATGGCGCTGCATTGTTTTTGTCGTTCTGCCTAAAACAGCATCTACCTTTAGGTTGCGCAGCTTTGCGGAGCGATGATTGAAAGTAAGCCGTCTAGCATTGTGATTTTTACGTATTGCCCATGTGTTTTATTGATTATACCGCATATATTGGTTATACTGTAGAAGACTATTTGTCAATAGAGCCTAGAGAAAAGTGGAGGATACCATGGCCCGAAAGCAAAACGATGATCTGTTGATCGAAGATGAACTTGCTGCTGCATTCTTGAATGATGACGATTTGTCTCAACCTCAAGATTCACCAGCGCCAATCGTCGATGACAGTGACGTAGCAGAAGATGATTTTCCTGGACAGCTCGCTGTTGATGTTTATGAAACAGAGGAAAGATTAATTGTTAAGGCTCGCACCGCGGGTGTTAACAAAGAAGAATTAGATGTCAGTATCAGCGATGGTATTTTGACAATCAGCGGTACATTGAGTAGTGGTGATGACGCCGATGCGACCAACTGGCACATCCAAGAGTGCTATTGGGGTGAGTTCAGCCGTACACTAGCGTTACCTGTCGCCGTAAAAGAAGATGAAGTCGAAGCAGTCCTAAAAGACGGCGTACTGACTATCGGATTCAGCAAGGTGAAGCAAGAGCAGGCAAAGAAGATTCAGGTCCTTTAGGAAACCGTATCTACTATACAAAACACCATCCATTACGGATGGTGTTTTATTATCTGGCAATATACCCCAGGAAAGGGGAGTGGCCACATTCATCACACGCTCGTTACATTTAAAAAGCGCTCGGTCGACCGAGCGCTTTTTAAGATTACAGTGACTAACTATTGGCCAGCTGCAAAGCTTGAGATAACGAAGTTGACGACCGCGTATGCGAGGATCGCAACAACAACACCTACGATAGCGTACAGAATTGTGTTTTTCGCGTTCTGAACGGCACCACTGTCACCACCAGATACAACGTAGCGAATACCACCGATGATAAGCATAATCACACTGATTGCACCGATAAGGAACAATAGGACGTTTGTGATAGTACGGAAGATACCGCCTTCACCGCCTTCACCAAAGAGGGTAGCAGCGTCACCTTGCTGGTCTTTTCCTTGAGCAGCGTTCGCTCCGTCAGAAAGACTCTTGTCAAATCCTGCGTGCGCTGCTGGAGCAGGTTGCAGAACTGATGTGAACAGGCTGGCGCCGAGTACCATGACTGGTAGCATGAATGCGCCGATCATTAGTTGTTTAATATTTTTTTTCATTGTTTTGTTCCTTTCATTGGAATTTACCTATCTAAAGTTATACCAGACTAGTGTAATTTTGTTAATAGCCTACTTGGCTGCACCGCTGAATGCGTCGATCACGAAGTTGACGATAGCATAGGCGAGGATAGCGACAATAATACCGATAACAGCGTATAAAATCGTATCTTTGGCTGATTTTAGAGAACCTGCATCACCATTACTAGTGACATAGCGAATACCACCGATGATGATCATAATAACGGCGATTGCGCCGATCAAGAAGATCAGGACATTCACAACTGTTTTAACGCCTTCTTCGACCGTAACAGTATTGTCTGTGCCTCCGACACTGTCGCTGCCGCCTCGGATCGCATCTGCAGCAGATCCTGCAAGAGCAGTGTCTGCAAGCGCCAAGCTAGACACGACGCTAAAGCCGAGTAGGGCGATGAACGAGAATGTTGCAAGTTTTTGTATAGTTTTCATATCATTATTCCTTATCGATTAGTTGTACCAGGCTGTATTGTTGTACCACCACCAGGCTGAGCCGGGGCAGGGGCCGCAGGTCCGTTATTTGTTGCTCCGCCAGATCCGCTACCAGTACTGAATGCTGCAACAACAAAGTTGACGATGGCGAACGCAAGATACCGCCGATGATAATCATGATGACAGCGATCATACCGAGCACGACAAGAATAGTGTTAATAACATTTTTGATGAGGGCAGGAGCGGAATCACCCGTACCATTACAAACGGCTGCGTTAGTACCCCCCTCGCAGGCGCCCCAAACACTATATGCTTGCGTGTCCTGGGCGGTAAATAATAATGTTCCAATACCTGCCAGCAATAGGGCAGAAACGATAAATGTGCGTATATTTCTCATAATGTTCTCCTTTTAACTTCCTACTGTGCCTTGAATCGTAAACTGTGTAATTGCAGACGCCATGATAATGACTATCAGACCAACGACGGCATACAATATCGTGTTCTTTGCCGACTTTACGCCTGCAGCATCACCATTACTTGTAGTGTAGCGGATACCGCCAATAATAATAACTATCACTGCAACAATGCCAGCAATCATATAGACAGCCGTCAGAATATTGCCGAGTGTCGCTTCATCCGCTCCCGTTGTTGGTACGCCAATTTCCTGGGCAGTGATCTTTACTTGTGCAAATATTTCTTTTGTCATCCTATGGTTCCTCCGATTGATGCTACTACTGCATTTACGATTGCAAATGACATGATCGATAACACCAGTCCAATTACGGCATTTAATATTGTTTTACGAGCCGAAGCTGTTCCACTAGAATTGTCACCGGAAATCATGTATTTAAATCCACCCCATATGATAAAGGCAAGTGAAATGAGGCCCACTAAGTAGAGCATCATCTGGATAATATTCAGGACGATTGTCCAGATGAAATTTCCGAGTCCACCGACAGCTTCTGGTGATTTAATTTGTCCATCACCTTCACAGATTCCATCATACCACCGCGGAAAGCTGAGAAAGCTACCGCCACCGCAACTAGCACCATTGGCAGCAGCGGGCGGCTGCGCATTTACTTGCGTATTGGGCGCAAGTAAAGGTACTGCGAAACTTAGCGAAACAACAATCACGATCGCACTTAGTAATTTTTTAATTGTCATGTTAATACACCCCCTGGCACCAATAAGTTTAAAATTGCAAACATAAACATATAAAGGAGTAGGCCGATAACCGTATTCGTAATCACCTCGATAGCCTTCTTTGTCTGACCGGCATTATCCTGAGCACTCGCATAGAGAATCGCGCCATAGGTGATGCCGCCGACGGCAAGAATACCAACACCGACTGTCATAATCTGCAACGCGAACACCAATACGCCTGTTATAGCACCTTCACCGCTCCCAGAACACGGAATTAGATTTGTCTTTGCACCGCCACAATCACCACTTGTTGGATTTGTGGGTGATGGATTTTGCGGGGTTGGAGTAGACTTTGGCTCACAACCGTAGACAGGATCCCCGGTTGCCGTAGGCGTCCCCTGAACCTCCCAGCTATCACCGTTACTTTCGCAATCCTTTTGCGCCTTGGTGATACACTTTCCAACAGGATCACTCGTAGTATCCCAAGTACCGCCAGCCTGTTCACATGCGGCTTTTTCTTTTGCAGCATCCCTAATACATTCACCTGCAGGATTACTTGTAGATATTCTCCATTTACCACCCTTTTTCTCACATTCAACTTGCTCTTCTTGCTTCGCTCTATCAATAATTGATGAAGCAGCAAGATCGACAGATGCCTGCATTGCCTTCATGCAATTACCCGAATGGAGCGCAGTATCACCTAAACCGCTAGCCTCGCCGTTCAAAACATTCATAGCTCCTTTTGAAGGGTCACTAGCGCTGGCAGTTATAGTAACTACGCCGCGGCAAGTACTGCACGACGAACCGCTGTCCTTAAGCGCTTTCCACGTAACTTGGCTCGTTTTGTAATTAGGAAATGTGCCGGAGAAGGTCGCTGTCAAATCTGTATCACAAGAGCCAAACGTACTATCATAGTATCCACTAATAGTGTTCTTATTTACATATCCCAGCTTGGAGGCGGCCGTAGCAGTATTAGAAATTACAAGCGAAAAAGATAACACTGACAGCAAAACGACAACTGACAGCATAGTACTTTTAAAAATTATTTGTTTTATTTTCATATCTACTACATAAAATACAGGACCAAGCTAGTAAACACAAGAGAGAATAGCTCGGCGACACGCCCATTAACTATTGCGGGTTGTTGTATTATTCTGTCCACCGGCTGGTGGTGATTGAGCTGGAGGTGAAGCGGTATCATTACCGATAATTCCCCCAGGTATTAACAAGTTTGCGATTGCGAACATAAAGACATATAGTATCAACCCAATGACGACACTTCGAACTATAGTGACCGCTTTTTTAACTTGTTCTTGGTTGTCCTGCGCGCTTGCATACAGAACTGCGCCGTAAACCAGTCCACCGACTGCAACGATACCAACACCAACACTGACGATAGCTATAACAATTGAAATGATACCGCCGAATGCTTCAACACCGTCACCTTCGCAGGCAAAGTAGTCAGTTTTGATACCAGCACATTCACCTTCGCTCGATTCTGCCAGTTTTGTGTCATCATCAGGTGTCGTCGAACCGTTATTCGTTCCGCCACCTGGACCATTTGTTGGTGCGGTTGTCGTATCGCCACCTTTCGGCAGAGGCGTCACCGAGAGCGTCTGGCACGTGTTTCCCGTACATCGTTCACAGATGCCTTTTGTCGCATTATAGGTGCCGCTGGCGCATTGCCAGTCCGTGATAGGCGTACCGTCATTTTTAATTGGCTTTTCACCTTCGACTAATTTACTGCCCATATAACAGCCGCCGTTGCGATAGCTGTGTGTCCCACCGTTTGTCGTACCGACACATTTATATGCATTAGTCTGCGATGAGGGTAGTAATAGCGCACTAAACAGTGATAAAAATGCGATAAACCCGGCGGTTACTATATGTGTTCGATTAATTTTCATGACTATCCATTAGCATAGCGGTATAGATTTGAAAACTCAAGCATTATATACATTGACAGTACTCCCCGTATAACAGATACTCTAATAATAGTTATGGTAATAAAATGGCTCAGTCGGATTCGCGACATACGAGGGTGGGGGAAGCGAGCCTTTATTATACCTATCCTTGCGATTGGTGTGGCTCGGGTCAAATTATAGTGGCGGCGTATCGACGTGTGCGATCGAAACCGTCGGCTGGGTTATCTGCCCAGTCATGCGATCTATCGCAAAACTAGCCGATTTTGGGTTTGCCTTTATTAATGAGAACTTCCTAGTCATCGAAATTGACTGGTTTGGCAGAGGCGAAAGCGGTGTTTACATAGCCTGGGGATTAATACGCAATATGGGCAACCTGTTATTCGTACTGGTGTTCATGTATATCGTCTATTGCCAGATAACCGGTAGGAATACCGGCAACTTCAATCTAAAGCGTATTTTGCCACGATTGATCATCGGCGTGATATTCGTCAATATTTCGTACGAAATATGCATGGTTGGCATTCAAATGGCGAACATATTAGGTGCGATCGTCAGTACTGCGCTCGCAGGCGTTACATCGCAAATCGGCACGCCAGCGATGTCACTCGAAAGTGCAGCAAATGGATTCGAGGATGGCATATTATTGGAAATAACATCCGCATCGCATTTTTACTTGGGACTGGACAAATTATTAGTGCAACGATTATAAACGTTGGATCGGGTGGCGAAGCCGATTACCGCGTTAACGATGATAGCTATCAATCACGCAGTGGTGGGTCAGGAAGTGCGACAACCGACCTGGCTGCGGCAGGAGCAGCAGTATTGCCACTACTGGGAACATGGTTTGTCCTAAAGGGCGTTATGTCGGTCGGCGGAACAATTGGCAATAAAATTAGCGGCCGAGGCGATCGATCTAATATCAAGGCCAAAGCTGAAAGCAAGACAGGCACACCAAAACAAGCGCCTGCGCCACAGAGTAAATTGATGGGGCGAACATTCGATCGCAAACCTGCGTTCAGTCGACTGCGTCGCCGAAAATCTGCCGCCGGAAGTGCACTGCCAGGATCTGGTGGATCGAAATCGGGAACAAAGAGTGCGACAGGCGCCGCAGGATCTGCTAACAAATCTGGTCTTGATCCTTTGGCAAGCAATCTAGCAAATAATGCTGGCGACATGACCGAATCAGGCATGACGCCAGAGCAGATCGCCGAGCAGGCATTGAAAGACGGTAAGGTAAACGATACCGATGCAATCAACGCTAATGCTAATGTTGCAAATGCTGGTGATGCCGCAGACACGACCGCAGCGATCCAGGCACAGTTAGCCACACCTGAAAAAGATGGCAAGCAAAAGGATGAAAAACCATGGGAAAAATTACGTGGCGCAAAACCTGCGACGGGCGGAGGTGGTGGGTCATCAAACGCTACTGCCGCAAGTACTCCATCGGCGCCGGTTGCTCCTAGTAGCAATTTTCAGGCACCTGGCACCGCACAAGCTGCAAGTGCTCCTGGAAAATCCTCCGCTCCACAGGCTGCACCAACAATAATTGCCGTACCTGTTCAGGTAGATGGTGCCGCGCTATTGTCAGGACATGATACGCCGCGATACAGCCCCGAAGCAAGAGGTATGCAGCCCCTCACGCAGCCTCCGATTTCTGGAACTCAGGAAAAAGCAAAAGCACGCGCGCAAAAATATATATTTGACGCCGCTAGCAGTCTGGAAGAAACCGAGAAAGAAATTGATCGATTACTAGGTGACCGCACAAAAGTCGCCAAAGAACTAGAACAGAAAGATTCTGATACAAAGAAGGATGCGTAGTGGATCCAAAAGATTTAAATTCACCGCAACACGATGCCGCTAACGATGATTACAATCGTAAGTTCAACAAGAAGTTGTCCTTAAAAGATCAAGAAGAAAATCCTACGGAAGTTGATAACAGCAAAACCACATCCGTAAAAGATAAAGAGAGAACGCCGACGACACATAAAGTAGCCCTATCTGGAAAGGGCGGCCAGTCATCGAAACCATCCAAGATCCGTCGCGTCCTAGGAAGTGCTCGTCATAAATCTGCAATGGGATTCGTCACTGCAGTGTTACTGATGGGCGTTGGCTACGCTACGATATTCGCACCAAATATTATTATGGTCAACATAAAAGAAATGTTCACTAATGACCTGGCTGATGCGACCGTCGCGTTGTACACCTATAATAAGAAAATGATGAACCACAAAATCGGCAAGGCCGATTGCGGCGACAAAGAGTCAATAAAATGCCGCTTGAGTACGATGCCACGATCATTGAAATTAGCCTTTGACCGAGCGGGCTTTAAAGTAAACGGAGAGAAAGTCGAAGAAGACAATTTAGACGACCGGGATCGCCAAAACGACAAGCCCGAGAGTCGGTTCAAGGTGACAAGTATAGAATATCCGAACGGAGCCGGTACGGCATCGAGCGGCGACCAGTTTTATGAAATCGCCGACAAAAGTAGTGCATTCCTAAAAGGTGATAACGAAAAACTCGACGAAGCAGGGCGAGGTGGAATTGGCCTGTTCACCTTAAAAGAAGGTAGCACAAAATCTCAGTTACAGGCGCTCAGTCAAAAGCTAGGTGAACAATCGAATTCGTTCACACAACTGCAGTGCTCGTTCTATACTGTTGGACGCGTTGCGAATAATTCCATTCAAACCGCAAAAGAGCAGACAATTGCACGATTTGCGATGATCTATTTAAAGGCTGCCGACCAAATCAAAGACGGCCGATCGAATGAAATTACGACGAATACACTGTCGGACAAGCTAGCCTGGAGTGATGGTGGTGGTTATGGTGGAAAAAATGCTACTGATGCATCAATGTATCGAACAATCCTAGAGGGACTGCCTGAGTGGGCAAACACAGTCTAATAAAGAGCGAAACAAATTCCCTTCGAACTGTCCCGCTCTGGCGTATGCAAGCGCGTTCCCTGAAATGACAGGAGCAATGGGGCCATCGGCATCGCTTGGCGAAAGGTCATGCCCGCCACCACCGCGTGGGCCGTTCCTGATGAAGCCGCCAGTTGTTGTCGCACACCAGATATTGAGCAGTTTTGTCGCTGATCAATTTGCGACGCCAGTCATGAATGTGGCGGACAGATTCTCTAAAGATTTTAATGCAAAAACAAAAGGTATTGCCGCTAGTGACGCACTTTTTGCTGGAACAGGTGCAATCCTGGGAGACATGGCAATGTCACGTGGCATGCGCCCAGGCGACAAAAACTCTATGAAAACTTATCTGGCACACAAAGAGTCAATTGATAACGAATACGAGGAATTGGCTCGCTACGAAGCAAGACAGTCGCCGTTCGACATGTACAATAAATATACCTTTGTCGGATCTATGGCATACTCGTTTAGCCTAGGTCATGGATCGGAATCTCCATTTACAAAAACCCTCGGCACACTTGATGCTAGTGTCAGTAGCGTGATTGACTACATGAGCGAGCCTCACCCTAATGAATCACAGGATGGCGTCGACGAGTTGAATCAGCGGCTCGGACGAACCGACCCAGAATTAGGCCTAGACACTGGCGACGTATCGAGGCAAGTATCGCAAGCTAGACAGGGAAACCAGGCTGCATTCATTGATAAAAAAACCGGTAAAGCGAACAAGTACACTGAATATGAGAAATTCTTGGAATTCTGCGTCAACCGTGAAGACCCATGGGGTAGGTCGGGCACTGTCATTCAGCGAGAGCGAATATCCCAAGAAGAACAAGACAAACGTTTTGCCGGCAAAAAACAGGATGGCACGCCGATTAATGCTGATGGCGAAAAAGATATCTATGAAACGACCGTCACAAAAGGACCTTATATGGCGGTAACCGAAGGAAGTTCAATGGATCAAGACTGGTATACTGGCAAAAAATGCCTGGAAAGCAGTGAAATGTTAAAGAACTTCCGTGCCTACACGATGATGTGCTCGGTTGACGGATCGTATTCAGGTGGTGCAGACTGTACTGAAAAGGATAGGGCGAGCTTTTATTCAGACAGTTTCTATACAGGAAACGACATCCTCTTTACATCATGGTGGTAAGCTGCTGACCATCCATGGCGGTCACCTCTGGGGGTGGGATTCTTTTCCTGACAGAGCTACACTGCACCGTTGAACACCCTTAAGCAAGGCCAGATACACACTTTCTGCAATACGCACTATTCTGGCGACAATCGATAATCCAGGCAGTCAACATAATAAAACACTCGGCCGTATCGACCGAGTGTTTTATTATGTGCGGATTCGTAGGACTATGCGCCGATATTGAATGACCCGGTAATCGTTGCCAAAGAGCCGAGCGACTGACTGACAGATGAAATAACATCCGAGTTAATGCCTAGCTGTGCAACAATATTTTCCATAATTTTTACCGCACCGGCTATATCACCAGCTATCAGGCTAGTGATTAGTGCCTGAACGGACGCAATAACAGCCGTAACAGAAACAATCAAGCTCGTTATTTGCGCGAGCATATCCTCTGCATTTGCAGTGTCTTTGCCTTCGGATTTTGCTTTGCCGATATCTGACTTAATAGTGCCGGCTGTTTTCTCTAAATTATTTTTTGCATCAGTCTGCGAATCAGAGTTTGTCAGTGAGGTAGTTTTCACATTCGACATTTGATACGATGCGTACAATTTTTCTAGCTCTTTAACTTGCGTCTGAGCATCTGCTAGAGAAGTAGCGCCTTTCAGTTTCTGCTGCAGGTCTGTGAATGTTTTTTGTACAGCCTTGTTTTCTGCAATAGTATCGTTCTTCATTTTGTCGGAAATGAAAGTAGCCTTTTCCAACTCTTCGCCGGACTTTTTCAGTTCATCAATTCTTCGTTGCACTTCGTCGCTTGCAGATGCAATCAACGCTGCCGTCTGTTTATCCTGGTTCATCATCGTAACGGCCGCTGCCGTACCACCTACGACGCTCTGAGTACCAATGAGGACTGTCGCTGCGACAATCATAAAAAGTGAAGTCTTTTTGATTGATAGGGTATATATATGTCGTATCGTCTTCATTATCACATTACTCCGCTAATTTAATTCTTGCCTTGTCAGCATAGGCATCTTTGACCGCCTGGTAATCGACAGATTCCTTTTGGACAGAAGTGTTCATATCGGCAACATCTTGCTGAATAGTTTGCGAATTTTGTGGCGTCGAACTGTCATCCTGAGCACTGTTCGTGTCATTTACCGTGTTTCCACCAACCAATCCGTATATGGAAAGTCCTACAATCGACAGTACTACAACTGTTATCGTGATTATGATAATTATCTTCTTTTTATTACTGATTTGATCCATATATCATCCTTACTAAAGATAGTATTTATGGTTATTTTAATTAAATCGTTATCTAGAAACAATATCCAGATTAGCCTCTGTTGCAATCTTTTTTAATGCATCCTGTGCAGTTTTTTCGTCGATCTGAATTGATTTTGCAGGCTGCACAATAGCGAACTTGTATGACTTTAGTCCATTCGTTACCAGTAGGGCATACTCACGGTCTTTTCCGATAGTTGCCGCAGGCATATAGCGGGCATCCAGGTCGCCAACCTTTCCTGCATCACCGGTTCCGATAAACACATCGTCGCTATCATAGGCAGCTTTACTTTTATATACCATAACGTCTGTATAAAAATTACAAACAACATCAGTGCCTTTGGCTTTGAAGTAATAGGTGGCAGTTTGGCCGAAGTTGCCGTTCATATCCAGTACGTCGGTCTTGTTAACATTACCGATCTGTCCAGCTATACCCGTGCTGAGATATTTTTCGACAAGAGGCTTTTTAACAACTTCACTAATCTTCATATCTTTGCCCTTTAGAACTTTGACACTGTAGCCGTCTGCGCCGACGCCTTCCTGAGATCCAGTGCGTAAACTAGGCATATTAATAATAGTAAAGGCTAATATACCCAGCACGATAGCGCCACCGCTAAATAAAAGAACCTTTTGAAACGTTTTGTTTTTGAACAACGTTACCGGTGTTTTTTTTCGATTTTTTTTCATAATAAATGGATGGTTAAAATTCCTTAAATATATCTATAGGTCGAGTATACACCAGAACAAGCATAACGAGTACTAGAAACGCTTGTTCTTATAAAATAGGTGTTGTATTCTAATGTATATATTATGAAAATACCAACATACTTTACAAACATCTCGGTCGATAGCTTGCGATCACTGGCAAATCGATACACATTAATCGCATTAATCGCCGTTTTGACTCTATCGTCAGCAGGAGTCGTGTTTTTCTCGCAGGAAACAGACGCACAGGCGCCTAAAAGCTGTAACGTCTACAAAGAAAAACTATACGAGGCATGTGTCGATGGATACAACGGCGGTGTCTGCGAGTTTTGGCTGACGACGGACGATGAAGCACATCAAAAGGCCTGCGATGACGGCGCTACAATTAAAAACAATACCAGTGACACGCCCGATACTGATAACGGAGGTGAGTCCGACGGAGAAGAGCCGGTTGAACCAGGCCGCAATCAGAGCAACTCAGAAGGTGGCAAGAAAGATCAGTTACAGCAGCAAATCGACAAACTCAGAGAGTTGAGTAAAGACGCTAATGGTGAAAGTAAACCTGACGAAATTAAAGATAATAATTTCGGTCAGTATGTCAACGGGGCGGGTAAACTGCAGCAGATTACTGTCCGCAATAGCCGCACGAACGCACCAGCGCAGCCTGCAATCATATTTTTTAACGGTGGAGGTTGGATATCAAATGATGGTACGGGCGCAAAAGTTGCACCAAAAGCCAATGAGCGTGGCTATACGACATTTGAAGCAACCTATCGACTAGGTTCGAGCGGTGTTTATTATCAGCTAGAGGACGTTATGCGTGCCGTCAAGCATGTTCGCGATAATTCAGCAATGTACGGCATCGATCCAAACCGAATTGCTATCTGGGGCGATAGTGCAGGTGGAAGCCTGGTAACTCGTGCCGCCGGCACCGGTAAATCAGGTGCTGCAGCAACAGTCGGCTGGTCAGCGCCAACAAATGCATATACTGCATTGTTTCATTCACCTCAATCTTTTGCTATCGGTATGGTGCATTCTACCTGCGCACCAACAGATATAAATGGTGCAATAGACACGATAAATCAACTGAATGGTGGTGAAGCAGCAGACCCTAAAGAGCTTCACGATGGTGGAGTTGGAAATTTTGGCACGAATGGCACCGACGACGCGCTCGGCACAGTAATATCCGTACTCGAATTAGCCCAGAAAGCGCAAGAGACCGGCAAGAAAACAGAAGAAATATCCAAGCAAATCGAATCTGATAACGCAGCGACCGACACAGGCTCAACATCGGGTAGCGGGTCTGGACAGGGTGAAAACGTACGCCGCCTAGCCAGCAAAAAAGTTATTGAATGTATCGATAACTTTAATACATTATCGCCTGCGCTTTTTGCAAGCGGCCTCACACCTCCGATGTTCCTCGCTGGATATGACGGAGACCCACTTGTCCATCCTGGTCAAGCATATCAAATGCGCGACAAGCTCCGTTCTATGGGTATTCAGTCAGAGGCTCTGATTTTGCCTGGACCAAAGCACCTAGGCTTTGAAGAAGAAATGGTAAAACCTTCGCTAGATTTCTTGGAAAGATTCTTACGACCAGTTCCAGTCGCTAAAACCGAAGGATAAGAAACTCATTCCTACTATTTAAATACCTCCCACAATAGGGAGGTATTTAAATAGCAGGAAGATATAAGATTGATTTAACCATCAAATATTAATTAGTAAGAATACAAACTAGTACTTGATATATCTATGAACTACCAAATATAGCGGTTAACTAACTGAAACTATTGATTTAATATTAATTATAGTGTATAATAATATTGTAATATAGTAGTAATTTAGTAAATAGTCTGTTAAGACTATAGAAAACGAGGACCAAGCGTATGACTACCTCTGAGGGTCAACCCAAGCTCCATCTAGAAAAATCAGAAGCCGAAAAAGTTGATGTCACAATTCCTGATAATGCCGCATTTGTAGACAAGACTGAAGTTCAGTTTGTAGAAAATATTTTGCCAGCGGATGAACGCGATTATTCCAAATAGTGAACCCCGACTGACATCCGTTCCTGTTGTAGGGCAAGACTTTTTTGAAACAAATACAATTCAAGTACCCGCTAGAGCCTCTGCTGAAGCACCGATCATTACGCCAGAATCTAATTCAATTCTGGAAGAAAATGCAGCAATATTTAAACAGCGAAGCGGTTCCGCAGAAAAAAGCTTTATTCAGGAAGTCAGTAGCAGAGGAGAGAATTACGATCGTGGTGCTGGACTTGAGTACAACCCCGGAAAAGAAAGTGATGATGCACAAACAATCTTATTCCAGCTTGCTATCAAACACGAAGTTATTATCGCTGAGCAAGATCCCGAATTGCGAGAACAACTGCTCGAAAGTTATGCCGACTCCTCTACGGTCATATACGACCGAGTTAAGCCGACAAGCGCAAACTTCGTACCTACTGCCGACTTAGTTATTTCCGAGACACCAACCTACTATACTGATAATTTCGCAGATGTGCCAGCTGATGGCTCACCTACAAAAGCCATCGTCGCCTACAATCTCATTGCTGAACCCACTGAAACAGGAAGAGTAGATACATTTGCATACGTCGTAAAGCTCGTAAATGAGGATTGGAAAATAATGAAGCTTTTAAAGCCACAAGACAGTGCTGCATCCAAGAGCCTAATCGATAAAATCGATAATTCAGCGTCTTACACCTGGGAATAGTATGCTTTTAGCATAAGCTTATTGCCCTTGGTGGCAATATACGCTATGTTATAAGTAACATGTATCAAAATAAACACTTCCGTTTATATTTACTACAATTATCCGTCATCGTACTATTTGCGGCTATATTTGCAGTTTTTCTACCCAAACAGGCGTTGGCAGTAAATGGGTGCGCAGGGGCGACGAATCCTGGAGGAGGGGCTGGGACGTATGCCGGACTTGACTCTTCCAAGTGCTACCGGATTGGGTCCGGAGGGATTCCTGAAGGCACCGGCGCAAACGTTGACACCTCTAAATTTGATACAAATGGGAATGCCATTTCGAACGCCGCAAACGCTCAAGCGGAACGCGACCGCCAAGAGGCTATTCAAAAGCAAAATGCGGTTGACTCTAGTAAGGCACCGGCAGTTGCTAATCCGCCAGTGAATTCAAATGCGCCAGCCCAAGTCGGCAGTAGAGGAGGTAGTGCTACAGCAGCTCCCGGCGACCCAGCGGCAAATGACGAGGGCACAACCTGCGCTGTTGAAATGATTGGATGGATATTATGTCCTGTCATCCAGGGCGTCGCGACAATGAGCGACAAAATATTTGACCTACTTGCTGGGAATTTTTTGCAAATTGAACCCGAGTTGACCAAGGCGGACAGTGGAATAAAGGTTCCATGGGACGCAGCACGTAATATTGCCAATGTCCTGTTTATTGTTGCATTCATTATTATCATCTACTCGCAGATTACAGGGGCGGGAATCAGCAATTATGGAATAAAGAAGATGTTACCGCGGTTGATCATGGCTGCACTTTTTGTGAACATATCTTTTTGGATATGCCAAGGAATGGTTGATTTGTCCAATATACTTGGATTTAATATATACACCTTCCTAAAGGCACAAGCCGCAGCAATAGGCCCATCCGCTATGGCTGATATACCAGGAGCAGACACCGTCACAGGTGGAGGATGGCTTTCAGTATTGGCGGTCGCTATACTGGCGGCAGTAGGTATCGCTTGGCTGCTATTGGCACCTTTAGGGGCAATTGCACTTATGGTGCTGATTACTTGCGTTACAATTGTTATCATTTTGCTGCTACGAAAAGCCATTATCATCCTGCTGGTTGTTATCTCTCCAATTGCATTTGTTGCTTATCTACTACCGAATACCGAGAAGTTTTTCAATAAATGGCTGAGTATGTTCTGGCAGCTGTTAATGGTATTTCCAGTCGTTGCGTTACTAATGGGGGGTGGCCAACTGGCTAGTACGATCATCATGTCAGCCGGTGCGACAAAGGACGCAAAAACGCAGTGTTCGGCTGAAGACGCGGGTAAAGTGACCAGTATCGGCGCTCAGTCCGACGGATACAACGTCAGCTGCGAAGGTAGCATTCCAGTTGGACCTGATGGCGATAGGCATGTCGGATGGATGCTGGGACTTGTTGCCGCGGGTGTAGCTGTCGCGCCACTATTGGCTGTATGGGCCGTATTGAAGGGTGCGCTAGCGGCTGCAGGGGCTATTGGCGGAAAGATTGCGAATTCAGTTCAGAAGGGTACAGCTACAGGAGGTAATAAATTTGGTGGAGCTCTCGGCAAAACTTCGGTCGGCCGAGGCTTGGCGGCACGCAAGGCAATAAAACAAAACTACAAAGATCAGAGATTTGCAGGAAAGATGTCCCAGACAGGAAGAAAAGGCCGATTTACTCGAATTTCTGCACGCGGCGTTGGCGGAAACCTAGGGCTTGGAGCTGGCAAGTTAGCGGACAAAATGTCTGATGACGGGAAGATAGGGGCGCTAAAGAAGGGTCTAAATATGTCTACAGGCAGTTTACAGGCACAGAGCACTAAACTAAGTGCTAACTTCGCAGGTGCTGCCGCAAAGATTGAAGAACAAGATGTAAAAGATCAACAAGATTTAATTTCATCACAGCTTCGCAGTAGACGAGAGGAGACGGACTCAGCTGGCAATCGAATAGAGGACCAAGTTAAACTTGGCGAAATACTTAAAAATGCAATTATCAGTGGAGATAAGGCTGGAGCAAAAGCTGCAACAAATATGCTTGTTGGACTCGGCAATCCCGGCAAGAAAGAATTGCGATCCGTCATGGGTGGTGCTGGCGGCATGAATACCGCAACAGCATCTGAATTTAGAGCAAATATTGCGCAGAACCATTCTTCTCTCAAGTCTACGGACGCCGACATTTATGCAGCCGCTGGCGATACACAGAATCAAGGCCTATCACATCATCAGTCAAGCATGGATACTTATGAAGGCTTGACTAATGATCAGCTAGCAACGCAATCTGGAGATTCATTAAACAATTCTGGCGCTACACGTGCGATTGCGAAGGATGTTGAAATTGTCGACGAGCAAGGTACTAGACATACCGTCACTAGAGGTACGGCAGTTCTTGCAAGTAAAGCCGGGGCCGAGATCAAAGACTCAAATAGATCTAAATTCGTATAGAGATTTGTAGTATTAACATAACCAATACGCTACACTAGTACTAGAATTATGGCGGTTTATAAAGTTCCTCAGGATGTCGAGGCGGATGACAAGTTAATTGGTCCGTTTAGTTTTCGACAGTTCATCTATCTAATAGTGGTGGCGATATCCGGTGCTGGTGCATGGGGATTATCAACGATATTTATTCCACTTGCGATCATTCCAATGCCGTTCATCTTATTTTTTGCCGTTTTGGCACTACCACTCCGTAAAGACCAGCCGATGGAGACATACTTGTCGGCTGTCGTGCAGTTTTACTTTTTGAAATCACGCAAACGACTATGGCAGCCCGATGGAATTGATTCATTCGTCACGATTATTCCACCAAAGGACGCTGACAAGATCCGTACAAAGAACCTCAGTGAAGACGAAGCAACAAACCGCCTCGGCTATCTAGCGAATCTAGTAGACAGCCACGGATGGTCAGTTCGCGGGGCAGGGGTCGCATCGCCCGATACTTCGATAAATAACGATCTGTACTACGAATCGCAGCAAACGGCCGACATGATGGACAGTAGCTCTGCAGAGGCTGCTTCATTAACACAACGATTGCAGGCTAGTGCCAATGCGCGCAAAGAGCAAGCTAGGGTCGGTATGCAGCAACAGCAGCCGATACAACAGAGTCCGATCCTGCAAGCAGCACAGTCAAACCCATTATTACCACAAGATAATAGTCAGCAGATACAGCACCCAACTCAACAATCACCTCAGTACAATCCGACCCCCGCTCAGTATCAGTCCGCTCAGCAACGCGATGCCGTTGCTTACGCTGCAGCACTAGCCGAAGCAGCCGAAAATCATGATCCTATAACCACTAGCGAAACCCCTATGCAACCTGTTACAATAGACCGTGCCAAGGAGCGTGCCGAGCAATTAGCGACCAGGGACGACCTATCAATACAGACATTGTCCGAGGAAGCAAACCGCCTGGCGCAGCAAGATAAGCTGTCGTGGGAGAGTAATGCCGCCAAACAATCAAGCACCGCAGATGGGACAACCCATGCAACCAGGTCAGCCGCAAGGTGGGCCTAATCCAATGCAACCTGCAAACGGCGTGCCGGCAAGCGTTACAGACGCCAAAGCCCCTCCTGCCGCTCCGTCTAACCCGAATACCACTCAGAACACACTCTTGTTTTCCGAATTACGTGACAATATGGTGGTTATGAATGACGGTAGTTTTCGTGCGGTGGTTGCCTGTAAATCAATCAACTTTGACTTGATGAGCAGCAAAGAGCGTGAAGGTATTGAGTACAGTTATCAGAACTTCTTAAACTCACTGTATTTCCCAGTACAGATTTTGATCCGATCACAACGAATCGATATGGGTCCATACCTAGAAAGACTGACGAATATTCGCCGTGACCAAGAGAACATGCTGCTAAATGTCCTGACTGATGATTACATCGACTTTATCGACACACTTTCCCAGGAAGCAAACATTATGGACAAAAGCTTTTATGTGATCATCCCATTCTGGCCACAAACACCGTTAAACGAAGCAGCAAAGGCCTATTCGGCACGATATTTGGCGGCACACCAAAGCAACGTGCGATCGTCGTCGACCATGCGCAGTACGAAAAAGCCAAAGATGAAATCAAAAATCACGTCGATTCTGTGATGAGTGGACTATTCCAATTGGGTGTAAAGTGTACGCAGTTAAATACCAAGGAACTGGGCGAGTTATTCTATAATTTCTACAATCCAGACACTGCCGTACGCGAACCCCTCGGTAACTTTGGTAATGTCACGGCAATGTACGTTCGCAAGGGTGAAGGTGAAGCACCGAAACCGCATTTGACCAGGGAGGATACATAACATGGCGAAAAAACGTGATGCAGTTGATATTGCCGCCCAACAGCGAGCTCGCGAACAAGTCGAGGTAGAACAAGCCTTTTTAAAGGGCATTACGACACTCCGAGATCTGATTGCACCGAGTAGTCTAGAAATTCACGCCAGCTATTTCCGTTTAGGCACAAAATACGGCCGAACGATTTATGTCTATGCCTACCCACGCCAAATCTATACCGGTTGGCTCAGCTCTGTCATTAACATCGACGAAGTCCTCGATGTCAGCATGTTCTTTTATCCCGTAGAAAGTGAAATTGTCTTAAAAAACCTCCGTAAAAAAGTAACCCAAATGCAGGCAACAATGGCAATCAACGAAGAAAAGGGGCGAACTCGCGACCCAGGACTCGAAGCTGCGTTATCTGACGCCGAAGAGCTCCGTGACGAAATCCAGGTTGGATCAGAGCGATTCTTCCGCTATGGCCTGTATATTACTTTGTACGCTGATAGCATGGACGAGCTGAACTTTGTGCAGCACAAAATCGAAACGATTTTTGGTCAGCAATTAGTGTTCAGCAAGGTTGCGTCATCGCAACAAGAACAAGGATTAAACGCCACAGCACCGCAGATGAGTGACCAGCTCCAGATTCGCCGCAACATGAATACGGGCGCAATTAGTACCAGCTTCCCATTCACTAGTGCCGACCTGACACAGGAAAAGGGAATTCTGTACGGCATCAACATGCACAATAACGGACTGATCATCTTTGATCGCTATACTTTGGAAAATGCCAACATGGTCGTATTCGCAAAGTCTGGTTCTGGTAAATCATTCACCGTCAAATTAGAGGCGATTCGCAGTATGATGATGGGCGCCGATGTACTGATCATCGACCCGGAAAACGAATACCAGAAATTATCTGATGCGGTAGGTGGTAGTTATATCCGACTATCACTTAACTCTGACGTACGCGTGAATCCATTTGATCTGCCACGCGTTGTTGACAGTGAAGATGCCGACGATGCGCTGCGCGCAAACCTTGTAACACTCCATGGGCTACTACGCCTCATGCTCGGGGGAGCACACGTTTCGGGTAGTGGCGTCACCGACACAACTGGGCTAACTCCTGCCGAAGAGGCTGACTTAGATCAAGCATTAATTGACACCTACGCCCGCGCCGGGATCACTAGCGATCCACTAAC
>SEAL01000002.1 GCA_004145215.1 Chloroflexota bacterium
GCAATTATTACGCTCGCGGGATCAAATGACATTGTTGCTACTGCGTTATCGATACTTGGGTCTGTTGCAGCGCTGAGCGGACTGTACTATCTCCTTTATGTATTTTCACGTGGTGCGTGGATTGGATTTGGGGATATAAAGCTAGGGCTGGCATTGGGTCTGCTGCTTGCAGATTGGCGACTAGGTTTGCTGACGCTATTTCTGGCCAATGTCATCGGCTGCTTGATAGTACTGCCGGCTATGTTGGCAAAAAAACTGTCAAGAACTTCACATGTGCCTTTTGGGCCAATGATGATTGCTGCGTTCGTTATTAGTACGTTATTTGGTATGCAGATATTGACTTGGTATATGGGCGGACTGCTCGTTATATAAAATCGTGCGTTTATGATGTTGAAACGCTTTATTATACGCTTATGCTTGTGCTATAATGAACCCCAAATGAGTATCCGAAATCAACGTGGGTTTACGATTATCGAGCTTTTGCTCTTCCTGGCAGTTAGCGCGGCATTATTTGTAGCTCTGATGGTGGGTGTGAATTCAAATATTGTTCAGCAGCAGTATCGCGACAGTGTTGCGGCGTATAGCGGTGTTTTGCAACAGCAATATTCAGAAGTTGAAAATACGAAAAACGAAAAACGAGAAGACAGGCAGTATAAATGCGCGAACTCGGACGTTGAAGAAGTGACGATTGGAAGTCAGCCTCGGGGTGCGTCCGAGTGTGTCATTATGGGACGGTTTGTTCGAGTTGTCGATAATGGTACAAAGATAGAGACGGGGTCTATTATCGGGAGTAAGCCAGCATCGGAAGCGGGCTTGCTGTCAGATACGTTAACTGTTTTGGCGTACAAACCAAAATTATCGACGGTTGCAGCGGATTTGGTCAAGCAAGACATTACATGGGGTTCGAAATTGACAGTACCGAGTACTGACTCGACGGCGTCAACGATGTCTTTTGTTATTATCAGATCGCCGCTCAGTGGGTTGATTCGGGTCTATACTTCAGTGGATGCAATTCCATCTACATTGACGAATATGATTACCGAAGATGCCTCAAAGTTGAAGACAAAGGTGTGCGTCGAGGCGGCTGATCTGCTCGCTGGTCCGCGATATTCTGTTGAAATTAATCCTACAATAGCTGGGCCGAATGGTATCGTGACTAGGTCTGGAGACGAACAATGCTAAACCGTGCAGAGCGAGGTGACACAATCATAGAAGTGCTGTTTGCGATCACGATATTTAGCTTCGTGGCAGTTGGTGGTCTGTCTATTATGAACCAGGGTGTCGCAACGGCGCAGCGATCGTTAGAAATTGGGCTAGTTCGACAGCAAATGGACGCGCAGGCTGACGCACTACGGTACTTGAATCAGGCATATGTTGCGGATTACGGCAAACGCGGTGACGCGACAAAAATCTGGGAAGACTCGATTGCGTCCCAAGTAGTCAACGCGGCACAAAAGTTTGAAGATGTTGGTGCTGGAGGTACCTGCAATATACCTGACGGGGCAGGCAATGCTTTTTCGTTATATGAACCGCGTGGATAATAAATCAGGATTCACGATTATAGAACTATTACTTGCGATGACCTTTGTGTCGTTTCTGTTGATGGGGATTGCGTTGACAGTGATGCAAATCGCAGTTACCTACAACAAAGGACTGACACTAAAGGCGGTCAATGAGTCTGGCCGCGTCGTGGTGAGTGACATGCAGCGAACAATTTCTGCCAGTCGCCCACTTGATATCGGAACTAACGGTACTGACGGGATCAATTTTAGGCCGCAGTATAGAGTAATAGCGGATGCTGGTAGTGGTGCTGACGGGGGTCGTCTATGTACTGGTGTCTACAGTTATATATGGAACACCGGAAAAGGTTTAGACGAAAAATCTGATGGCACCGAAGTAGTAGCGGCAAATATGGTTAATCGGTATGAAGATAGCGACGAGCTGCTGCGATTAGTCAAAGTACGAGACGCTGGTGCATTATATTGTAACGATCTCGATCGCCAAGTAACAATGGCTGACTCAACCGAATTGCTCGCAGGTGATCGCAAGCTAGTAATTCAACAGTTTATGATAAAACCGGCGGTTGACGATACGACACTACAACAGGCGCTTTATAATATTACGCTAGAGCTCGGAACAGGTGAGCAAGACAATCTGATAACGGACGCCGCATCAGCGACCACCACATCGGATACTAGCTGTAAAGCTCCATACCAAGGTATTTCAAGAAATGAATACTGTGCTGTTAATAAATTTGAATTTACCGCAAGGGCTGGTAATAAGGGAGAGGGAGCGTAAAGATGCAAATCAACAAAACAAATACGGTAGCACAGAGAGGGGCGGTTTCGATATTTGTTGTTATATTAACTGCACTGTTAATTACAACAATAACTATTGGATTTGTCAGACGCTTCAGCAGCTAGGCATTTCATCAGGCAGCGGAGAAGTTATTGTTCAGCAAAAAGACGGTGATGAGCAATTAGATCAGGCGTATACTTGCGTTACAATGAAAACCGACACTGAAGATTATATTGGTACCCTCGAATCAAATACTTCACGAGTTGTTCCACTAAAGGGGACGGGTGCATTCAATAAAGTTTCGATCGAATGGTTTGCTGAAGCCGATTTGAAAGATGACGAGGCAACAGGGAGCCCCGGCACTGTACAGCTACCGGACTCTCCAATTGCGGAATTACCGAAACTAGCCGACTGGAATCCAAACACTCCTGCATTCATACGCTCACAATTTATTCAGTATGGCAGCTCGTTCTCGCTGTCGGATTTCGATAGCAATCAAGGCTCAAACTCTAACACCAACACAGTATTCCTGTATCCTTCAAAGGTAGGCCGTAACACTGATGATGGCGTAGCTTCGCATATTCCTATTGTTGACGTTGATCCACGAAAAAAGTCTGGTAATAATATTTTGCAGCAAGTTGTTTGCAAGACGGATTTCGCAACTTCTCAGTATGCTTGTAGGGCTATATTGACGTTGCCGCAGGCGATCGGAGAATCAAATGATGTCCGTGGTGCTGCATACTTGCGATTAAACGCTATCTACAATAGCGGGAATAACTTTCGAGTACAGCTGTTCAAGGATAACACCAACGTGAAATTCGCGGGTGTTCAGGCACTTGTTGATTCCACTGGTCGTGCCAACGAGCTCTTTCGTCGTATTCAGAGTCGGGTTGAATTAGATGTCAGTGCCTTCCCGTACCCCGAAGCCGCAGTTGATATTACCGGGAATCTTTGTAAAACATTCCTTGTAACCGACAATCCTGATGACTTTGATGAGGGCGCTTGCAAGCCTGACGAATATACTACCCGCTAAAGGTATAAATGAGATAAAAATAACCCCGCTAACGACGGGGTTATTTTTATCTAAAAGCTTTTAGTTCGTGTCGCTATGAAATTTTTCGTATACTTCACGCAGATGCTGGTCGGTGACGTGTGTGTATACTTGAGTTGTACTGATACTGCTGTGGCCGAGCATGCTTTGAACGCTACGGATGTCAGCGCCATTCATTAAAAGGTCAGTTGCATAGCTATGGCGCATCGTGTGTGGGCTGACATGCTTTGTGATACCCGCCAGGCGCGCGTACGACGACAAGATACGTTGAATGCTGCGGGCGGTAAGCCGGCGATAATCACCGCTTGTTGACGGAGTGACATTCTTGCTGTAACTGATGAAGAGCGGCACGAGACTATCCTGTCGTGATTCGAGATAGTCGGTCACGCGATCTGCTGCAGCTTGACCGATGAAGATCGGCCTGTCTTTCTGGCCCTTACCGCGCACCATGAATTCACGTCGTTTTGTATTGATATGATCCCTGTTGAGGTTGACGAGCTCTGATACGCGCAGTCCGCTAGAAAATAGTAGCTCAATGATCGCTCTATCCCGAAGTCCAGTTTCTGTTGTGAGTGGAATCTGTGATAGTAGCATTTCAACTTCATCATAATGTAGGAACGTTACTTGTTTACGACTGACTTTTGGTAACACTATTTTTTCGGGACTGAGGCTAACAATATCGCGACTGGATAAATAATTTAAGAAACCACGGAGCGCGATAAGGTGATAGCTCTGCGTAATTGTCGCCAACTCTTCTTCGTTGAAATTTTTATAACGATTTAGCCAAAGTCGATATTTACGTACCATTTCCGATGTTATTTTATCAACATAAGTATCATTGGTGAATTCAACAAACCGTTCAAGGTATAATTTGTAGTTTTCCGCGGTCTTTGACGACCGACCACCTTCAACTTCGAGGTGTTCAATGTAGTCTAGGAGTAGTTCAGACATAAACATAAGTACTCTTAGGATAGCACACCTATCGATCTGGGCCGACCTCTGCTACAATATTCCAAGAAGTTAATAGGAGATATGTTTCATGAGTGCAAATAATGTTCAACAGACCTTGGTTCTGTTTAAACCTGACACTGTCCAGCGCGGCTTGGTCGGAGAAATCCTCACACGTTTCGAGCGTGTTGGTCTAAAGATCATCGGTACAAAGATGATTGCTCCTGACAAGCAACACTACCATAAACACTACGAAGAAATTGGACAGATGATCACGCGACGCGGTGAACACACGTTTGATATTACCTTGGACTTGATGGTACAGGGTCCAGTTATTGCAATGGTGTTTGAAGGTGTAGAGGCGGTTCCGCTTGTCCGCAAGCTGGTTGGTACGACCGAGCCAAAATCTGCAGCACCTGGAACAATACGTGGTGATTATTCACATATGAGTTTTGGCTATGCCGACAGTGAAGACAAGGGCATTCCGAACCTAATTCACGCGAGCGGTGACCCCGAAGAAGCCGAGCAAGAAATTGCACACTGGTTCAGTGATAGCGAACTATATAATTACGCAACGACACACGAAAAGTTCACGCGATAGTTTATATCCACCTCTCTGGGTGTCTGTATGATGCAGCAGCCAGAGAGGTGGTATAATAAATCCTAGTATGCCTCGGTAGCTCAACTGGACAGAGCAGATCCGTCCTAAGGATAAGGTTGCAGGTTCGACTCCTGCCCGGGGTACCATGGAGCGCCTTTTTTGGGCGTTATTTTTGTTCACCCTTGCTGTTCGAGAGTGGTACAATAGAGAAAACATGAGTAGCACTGCTAGTAAATTAGATTTCGAAGGCCAACGTGACGGTGAAGAGCTGCTGTTTATATTCCGCCGTCACCCGATTGCTATGCGCAAAGGTTACTATCTATTTTTGATTCCATTCGTGCTGTCGTCGATACCGGCATTGATCTGGCAAAACAACCTGGAATTATTCTTGCTCCCAATCGGCGGACTAGTGTTTGGTGCTATGTTATTTTCCTATCATTTCATCATGTGGTATTACACGGTTTATATCGTGACGGATCAAAGGCTACGTCAAATCACCCAGAAAGGGTTTTTTGGTAAGGATGTCGTCGAGCTGAGGCTGTCAAAGATACAAAACATAAGCTATAATATACCTGGATTCAGTGGTGAAATGTTCGGCTTTGGTACGATAGTGATCCAAACCTTTGTTGGCGACCTGGTGATTCACAAGGTCGACCATCCAGATAAAATTTATAATAAGCTACAGGATGCGGTAAGTGCCGCAATGACAGAACAGGAACCCTATGAAGAAGCTATTGAAGGCTAGAAAACAAAAGAAGGAACTGCAGCGATCAGCTCGTATTACGAACGAGACCGTTGCTGAACACCGTGAACGTATTTTGGCTGGCGGGCGTCGCTTTAAATATCCCGTTCAGTATGCGAGGCACCGACTGGTATTTAATACCGTCTTGATTAGTTTTGTTGCGCTTGTGGTGATCGTTGGACTTGTGTGGTGGCAGTTGTATCCAGCTCAGAATAGCTCGACGTTCTTTTACCGCATTACGAGGGTACTTCCGTTGCCAGTGGCGTCGGTTGATGGTCAGCAGGTTCGCTATAGCGATTACTTGGTAATTTATCGATCCCAAGCGCATTACCTAGAGTTCAAAGAAGGTGTGAATCTAAAAGATTCCGCAAGTAAGGGGCAGGTCGACTTTATTAAGCGCAAGGCGATCAATGATGCAATTGCAGATTCCTATGCTGCAAAGATAGCAAAACAAGAGGGGATTGGTGTTACTGATCAGCAAGTTGATGACGCCATATCCCGTCAACGTCAATCACGTGACGGAACGGCCTCAAAAGAAACGTATGACGCGATTGTCATGGATCACTTTGATTGGACACCACAGGAAGCGCGTGGAGTCACAGCGCGCAAATTACTACGTCAAGAAGTGTCGTATGCAATCGACAGTCTCGCTACACAGCAGCGTGATCAGGTTGTTGCAAAACTACAGACAGAAAAAGACTTTATGAAGGTTGCGGAATCGATTGAAGTGACTGATGGTGCCAAGGTAGAGGCCGGATTAACCCCACTGGTGCCACGAAACAACCAAGATGGTGGCCTGGCGGCAGCTGCATCAAAATTGAAAAAAGATGAGATATCGCAGCCGTTCAAATCAACGACGGGCAATGGATATTATGTTGTTAAATTGCTCGATGAAAGCAGTGATGCTCGGATCAGTTATGCATACATCAAGATACCGCTCACGACATTTTCGAAACAACTTGCTAAAATAAAGACAGACAATAAAGTCAAAGAATATATTTCTGTATCAAAAGAAGCAGAGCCAAAAGTAGCACCCCAAAACTAATTCAAGGAGGTACACTATGTTTTCATTGCCAGAGCTAAGTTATGATTATGACGCATTGGGAAAATATATCAGCAAAGATATTATGCAATTGCATCACAGCAAGCATCATCAGACGTATGTTGACAAGCTGAACGCTGCGCTCGATGCCGCTCCCGGCCTTCGGGATCGCCCTATCGAGAGTTTGCTGGGGGATATTGATAGTCTGCCGCAGGATGTTCAATCGGCAATCCGTAACAATGGCGGCGGACATTATAACCACAGCTTGTTTTGGCAATGGATGAGCCCTGACGGTGGTGGACAGCCAAGTGGTCAGCTGGGAGATGCTATTACCGATAAATATGGCAGCTATCAAGCGTTCACTGATGAGTTCACCGCAAAGGCACTGGGCGTGTTCGGGAGTGGCTGGGTATGGCTGCAACCTGATCTATCATTAGTGACGACTGCCAATCAGGATAATCCCTTGATGAGTGGGCAGGCTAGTCCGCTGCTCGGATTGGATGTGTGGGAACACGCCTATTATCTAGACTATAAAAACAAACGGAATGATTATGTCGAAGCGTGGTGGAACGTTGTCAATTGGGATGTTGTCGCAGACCGTTTCTCGAAATCGACAGTCAATAGCTAGTCGGTCATTGTCTATCCATTAAAATAACCCCGATAATGAGCGGGGTTATTTTAATGGATCTTCATGTTCTTTCGCAATTTCGAACATATCTTTAGGCTCTTCTTCATCGATATACACAGAGTTATTGTGATGCATGATAGGTTGCTGTGGCTGAGTCGTTCCTGGGGGTTGTGTATAATCTTGCATCTGAGGAGGCATGGGCGGATACGGAAGCGATTCGTCGGAAGCGGGCGGTGTTCCTTGGGCTACACCCATACGTTGCTTCCAATTGTAGCCGTCATCAATGACGACAGCAGATTGATAGTCGGCCGTGCCGGATGCACCCTCGAGCCGCTTACGTCGCCATATCAAGTAGCCAAAGAATCCGCCTCCGACAACAACAGTACCGACCAGTAGAATGCCGATAAATGCGAATATTGAAAACGACGCATTTCCGCCATTGCCCGCTTGTGCTGTGCTGGCGGCGAGTGCAAAGGTGAATTTTTGAAGTTCAGGCGCCGATCCGTCAGTTGGTATTGTTTTTTTGGCTACAGTAAACGATATACTTTTTGAAGAGTAGTCCGTTGTTGCGGTCCCGGTATAATCACCTTCGGCTAGACCGAGCGTGAGGACGCCTTTATCTGATGTTGTATAACTTTGTTGTCCAATTTTTACTCGAGCTCCAGCAGAGGGTACTTCACCCTCGCTGACGAAAATTTCCGTTGGATATCCACGAGTCGATATGAGACCATTATAGGAACCCGTCAGTCCATCAGGTGACTTACCCGATATCGTAAAGTAATAACGCATACCTGGATTCAGATCTGGAATTGTTGCTTCGAAGGTGCCATCGTCTTTTTTAGTGAAATTAATCGCCGTTGATAGTTCTGTTCTTGATGCCCCGAACATGATGGTCGGCGTTGTTCCATCCTTTGACACTTTCCAGGTGATTGTACTTGATGTGTACTGTGAAATCACCGTAACGCCATCGATAAGTCCTGTTGAATCAACTGTCGGAGTTTCTTCTTCGGCTGGTGTTGGAGTAGGCGTCGGAGTGGGTGTGGGCGTCGGGTTCGGTGTCGGTGTTGGAGTAGGCGTCGGAGTGGGTGTGGGCGTCGGGTTCGGTGTCGGTGTTGGAGTAGGCGTCGGAGTGGGTGTGGGCGTGGGCGCGATGATTGAGTAGGAGCCACCAATCAACCTAGTTGTCGTATTGTTGACATTACTATCTGCGCTGAATCCAATTCCAGCCGTACCGCCAGCCTTTCCTTGAAAAGTGATAGTGAATATTTTCTTTCCTTGTCCCTGTGGGCTTGGACTTTTTGATGCGCTAAAACCGATAGTGCCGTTACCTTGAGTGATCGTTGCATCGCCAAAGTCACCAGACCTGTTGTAGCTGGTAACGTTCAAAAGCCCAGACGGGTAGGTGACAGTACCGCTAGCGCGTCCATTCGCGACGGCTGACTCGACGTAGGCGAGTACATCAACAGTAAACGAGCTACCGACGTTTACTTGAGTTGATTTGGGATTCAAAAATAGTGTATTGCCTGCAGCGTGCACCGGTAGACTGTGTAACAGGCTCGATGAAAAAACTACCGCAAAAACGGTGAGATAGAGGGCAATTTTTTTCAATGTATTTTTCACGATTTTGATATGTTTATTTATGATTATGCTTTTGTTGTAGTATAGCATGAACACAGTGGTCGCGATAGTGAAATTATTATCGATCGTGTCGAATGTCCAACTGGTGTGTGTCGTCTTCTGGTGAGTTAAGGGAATGCTGCGGCTGTACTGCTGATGGTGCGGTGTTGACCGGTTGAAAAACCTGATCTAAGTCAATCCGATGCGGTTGATCGATTGAAGGTGGCTGTCCTGGGTTTTGCTGCTGGCTAGGATATGGCGCTACTGGCTGTGGGATGGTTGTCATTGGTGGGGCGTCAATTTGCTGCGGGTAGCTAGACTGTTCGGTAATTGGTTGCATAGCCGTCGGTTCTTCAGTAGCTGGAACGACTTCCTGCTGTATGTCAGGCGGTTGATGGTACTGCTGCACGTCGATATCCTGCGGATAGATTGACCTGCTCATGACGGGCTGGAAAGATGCATCATCTGTGTCGGTCACTCTATCAAGCCGTCTGCGCCGATATAGCAAAAATCCAACGACAGTGCCAGCCAGTGTAGTAGTGAATGCGACAGCGCCAGTGATTAGTAGCGCTGGCGAGAACGTTTGTTTACTTGCTGTTCGCGCCGGGCTAGTCGTAATTTCGAGTGTGATATTTTGTGTCGCAATTTTGTCGTCACTGGATACGTCAGCTGTTTTAACGGTGAATTTTGCATCCTGTTTGCTGTTGTTTGATGTAGTGATTGTCGCTGTATATTCACCGCTGGCCAGCTCTATTCGGGCAGTGCCGTTATCGTCGGTTTTATAATCGCTACCCCCGACTTTGATTGTCCGGTTCTTTGCCGTACCACCATTTTCTTTGACAGTTAGGTTTACAGGATAGCCCACTGGCGTAAAGTTGCCGCTATACGTCGCACTTTGTCCATCTCCTGCGGTAGCGGTGAGTGTATAGTAATGTCGAACTCCTAATTTCGATACTTTGATGGTCGATTCAAATTGACCATCTTCTGATTTGGATACATCAACTTTTGTTGTCTGTGAGTCTTTTGACTCCCCAAGCGACGCCCTACTAATAGCTTCTGGAATATTTGTCCGCCATTTGACTATAACGCCGCGTCGAGTAGGTGTTGCTGTGGTATCAGCGATTTGCAAGCCACCCTGGCTCGTTTGCTCTGGGGTGTCTGGTGTTGCTTCACTGTCTGGAATTGCAGTATCTTGGGGCTGAGCAGCTGGCGTCGGCGTCGGTGTTGGAGTAGGCTTTGGCGTGGGGTTCGGTGTTGGAGTAGGTGTCGGCGTCGGTGCTGGTGCTGGCGGGGCAGGGATCGTATATGTACTTCCTGCTGATGTCGTAATGTCTGCGCTCGTTCGGTATGTTGCGTTTACTTTTGTTGAGGGTGAAAATACTAAAGAGCCATTGCCACTTCCTATCGCTTGAAACGTGACGCTGAACACATGGATATCGCCTGATGGTGAGGGAGTTCTGGATCCTTTAAAGTCGATGACACCAGTGGAATTATTATGTGCAATGGTCATTCCAGGGTACGCACTTCCAGCATTCGATGTACTTACGACTTTCAATTGTGATGCCGAAAAGAGTAGAGATCCTGATGTTGTCGCTTGAATATACCCTATATATTCGGACGACGCTTTAACCTGCACAGTGAACGAGGATCCGAGACCCACCTGCTGCGACGTGGGGGTTGTATAAATATTCATCGTTTTTGCCGACGTAATCTGGCTCGTATAAAACGATATGATGAGTGTGATTATGCTAAAAAGCACAAATAGTTTTTTAGAATGCGTCATATTTATTTTGGGTGTTTACAATATCTATCGTACCATAATTAGCATTATGGCTGACGCCTCAGAGTCATCAAGGACGAAAAAAGCCCACATCGTGGACTCTTATCTTGGCGCGCTCGACCGGATTTGAACCGGCGATCTCCTCCGTGACAGGGAGGCGTGATAACCACTTCACTACGAGCGCATAGTAGTGTAGCCTTGTTTAAGCTCTTGATATGATAGCAGTTTTAGCAGTTTGATGCAATATTAAACAGGTCTTTTATTGCATGCTTATAGAATGGTATAATAACTCGGACAGTAGATGCCGCTGTAGCTCAGCTGGTAGAGCGGCGCTTTCGTAAAGCGTAGGTCACCGGTTCAAATCCGGTCAGCGGCTCCATAAGTGTCTAGTAGAAAATTATATGAAATTACATCTAACGCCACATATCAAAGCAATTCTTTCCGACCGACACCTTGTTGTCGTACTTAGTGCACTTGGCTTGCTGACTATTATTTACTGTATTTATGTCAGCATCACGCTTCGACCAAGTGACCTGCAGGTTGTGACGCATTATACAGCGTTTGGATCAACTAACTTTTACCGAGACAAATGGTATTATCTGATTAATTTCGTTGCATTCGGCGGCTTGTCCTATCTGGCGTATGTCGTACTTGCTGGTAAAATATTTATCCAAAAGGGGCGCGGATTAGCTATCCCCTTCGCTTGGCTGGGAGTTGTCGTGCTGTTCGTCGCGTTTACCGTCGCTTATCAAGTTCTAAAGATAGCTGCGTTGTCGTAGCCTGATGTCAAAACAAGACCTTGAAATACCTATCGGAAAGCGGACTCTGCAATACAGATTGTTTGAAATGTTGCCAGCTGTACTCAGTTACGGCGCGATCATATTGTTGGTTATCCTATCTATTATCGATCCGTTCTTAGCGGCAATATATCTACTCGCGGTGATAATTACGACATTAGTGAAAGCGCTGGGAATTGCCTTCCATACGATTAGCGGACGCAATAATCTTGACCATGCTCAAAAGGTGGATTGGCATCATAGGCTACTGTCTCTTGAAAGCCCTAAAGATTCGTATAGCAAGCTTGCTGATGCGACGAGCGACAGTTTTGGGTTTGATCGTCATGTACGTAATCTTCATCAGGTTAGCGAAAACCCATCCGCATATCCAAAGCCATCTGAGCTCTATAATGCGATTATTGTTGCAGCCTACAATGAAACACTCGACGTGTTAGACCCGACATTGCAGTCCGTCGCTGATACAGATTACAACAATGATCATTTAATTATCGTCCTCGCTTATGAAGAGCGTGGTGGTGAAGCGATGGAAAAGACGGCTCAATTGTTGCAGCAGAAATATGGTGATCAGTTCAAAGCATTCCATTTAGTCAAGCACCCCAAGGATCTTGCCGAAGAAGTAAGGGGTAAAGGTGGTAATATTACCTATGCAGGTCACTATTTGAAAAAGTGGTTAAAAAATCAACATATTAACTATAGTGACGTTATAGTAACAACACTTGATAGTGATAATCGTCCACATAAAACATATTTTGATTATGTGACGTATGAATACATTATTAGACCAGATCGTAAAAAACTATCCTATCAACCCGTGTCACTGTTTTTGAATAATATATGGGATGCGCCTGCACCAATGCGTGTTGTCGCGACAGGTAATTCGTTTTGGAATATTATCAGTTCGATGCGGCCGCATACGTTACGGAATTTTGCGTCACATTCCCAGCCGATGGATGCATTAGTAGAAATGGATTTTTGGAGTACGCGCACGATTGTCGAAGACGGTCACCAGTATTGGCGTAGCTATTTCCATTTCGACGGAGATTATTCTGTTGTGCCAATTTTTGTGCCGATATATCAAGATGCAGTATTGTCTGACACTTACGTAAAAACGCTAAAGGCGCAGTTCATACAGCTACGTCGCTGGGCGTATGGTGCTTCTGACATTCCTTATGTTGCAACGCGCTTATTTAGCAAACGACGTAATGTATCATTCTTCCCAGGGCTTGCTCGCTTGATTCGATTAACAGATGGTCATGTTACACTTGCGAGCGTTTCATTATTGGTTGCATTTGGTGGATGGTTGCCGCTACTTATCAATAGCGAGGCATCGATAAATATTATTGCGCATCAGTTACCGGAAGTGATCAGCCATGTTCAGCGCGTTGCGATGATTGGGCTATTCATCACGGTCTTTCTGGCATTCAAGATGTTACCACCGCGACCAGCACGCTACAAGCGCCGCCGCAACATATTCATGCTACTACAGTGGTTCTTGATGCCAGTGACGGCAATCGTCTATAGCTCTGCATCGGCATTTACGTCCCAGACGGCATTATTCCTTGGTCGTTACTTTGACAAATTCGATGTGACTGACAAAGCCACTATCGATTCAATAGACGCAACAAAAAAGTCTAAATAGAATCGATTACTTGATCGATGGTCGTCCACGCTTTCTGACGGTACGTACCAACTGATGTTTGGCGGCGTATTGAACAGCCGCAATCTCATCGTACTGCTTGAGCGTTGCGTAGGTCACTGTTGTGATGTACTGCGTGGATAGTTCGACTGATGATGTAGAAAGCTTGTCTTCGACGCTCTGCGCTAGCCACAGGCTGTCGTATCGAGCTGCATGTTTGTCGTGGCCAAATGCTGATCCGATACTTTGGATCAGTCTGCCTAGATTGAACGTGTCTATGCCGCCACTGACCGTTGTTATTTTCTTGTTCTCGGACAACGCAGGACGCTCGTATGTCGTAAAAACATCGCCCGCGCTACCTTTACGTCGCCGCCATACGACAGGATTCGTTTTGCTGGCACGAGAATTAAGGACACGAGTCGATGTATCATGAGAGTTTATTGAAATCATATCTACATATTGTCATACAGCTATATAAAATGCTAGTGGATAAATATGACGAATAGGGTGGAAAACATAAATGACACCTAGGATATAGGTGTCATTTATTGGCTACACGAGTCAGTTTTTTGTTTATTTTTTACCGGGTCGTAATTGGACCGATTGCTTTGCATCGTTCCAAGTGCGATCGTACTCGAATCCTATGGTGAATTTTTCGAGTGCTGATGGTTTTTTAGTAATGACTGGTTGTTTGTGTTGATTAGCCATGTATTTATATTAGCATAAGTGTTTAATAAAGTCAATAGTTACACATGCGGCAGTGTATATCATGAGCGGTATATAAAGCTACAAAACAAAGAAATAATAGTGTGGATAAGCTAGCGGAAAAGTGGAAAATAAAAAATCACCCCTAGATGAGGTGATTAATTCGTAGGTCAGGCTATTAGCGCTGTGTAATCATGATGCCGAGGTTTGAAATGTATTTGGCGGGGTCGACAAGTTTGTTTTTTCGTAAATACGCTAGGTGAACTTCAACAAACGGTAGTCGATTGTCGGTATAATCTGTGGCTGTCGGACTATACATAGATTTCGTAACCATCCGTGGGTTATCCTGCATCTCATTCAGTCGTTCCCTTGCTTGATCTAGGCTGATGTACGTCGGCGATATTGCCATAAAGATTCTTTCCTGCACGGAAGTTGTGCACTGTTTGTCTATAGTATGCGCTTATGTGGCAATAATAGCTAGCCATATGCGTGTATGACAGAGGCGGAAAATGTTCTTGAAAACAAAATAACACCCATGAGGGTGCTATTTATAAATTCATGGTGGGCGATAGAGGAGTTGAACCTCTGACCTCCACAACGTCAATGTGGCGCTCTAGCCAGCTGAGCTAATCGCCCTCAGCTGTTTAATAGTAGCAAACTCGATCAAAAGTTGCAATAACCGGGGTCATTCGTTATTATAAAGTTAAGTGATGACGCGGAGTAACTGCCCGCCGAGCTTCGTCTGCTGTTGTAACGTACGTAAACGTGACAAAATAAGGTGCCTGAATATCATCAGGAAGTCCGGTGGAACCGCCCGATGTAACGGGTCCGAGACATGCGATTTATGGATTTATGAATTTGAATCTACACATCGCATGTTTTTTATTTACTAAAATGACAGGAGTAGCATTATGAACGACGAACAATTACACGCAATGAGGCACAGCCTGGCGCATATTACTGCCGCCGCGGTACAGCGAATCTGGCCAGAAGCCAAATTTGGCGTTGGACCAGTCGTTGAAAATGGCTTTTATTACGACATTGACCTCGGTGACAAGAAAATTAGCGATCAGAATTTTGCAAAAATCGAAAAGACAATGCGTGGGCTGATCGAATACGGCGACGATTTTGTGAAATCCGAAATGCCAATTGACGATGCGATCGAGTGGGCGAAAGTATCAAATCAACCGTACAAGGAAGAGCTGCTAAATGATCTGAAGCGGAGTGGCACGACGGTGGCTAAAGATCTAGATGCAGACGAGCTCGGGACAATTACATCTGGCGATGCGGCTGTCGATATGGTGTCATTCTATAAAAACGGTAACTTTATTGATTTGTGTCGTGGGCCACATGTTGAAAATACCAAAGATGTCGGTGTTTTCAAGTTGCTGCGTGTCGCCGGCGCCTATTGGCGTGGCAAAGAAACCAATCCACAGATGCAGCGCCTATACGGAGTCGCATTCTCAACTCAGCAAGAATTGGACCAACACCTCGAAAACCTGGAGCAGGCAAAGTTGCGTGATCACCGAAAGCTAGGTAAAGAGTTAGATCTTTATACAACCTCCCAATTAGTTGGCGCTGGTTTGCCACTTTTCACCCCTAGAGGGACAGTTTTGCGCGATGTTCTAGCGCAATATTCTAACCAGTTGCGACAAGCTAGAGGCTTCGAAAAAGTTTGGACGCCACATATTACAAAAACTGCGCTGTACGAAACTTCTGGCCACTGGGCCAAATTCGGCGACGAATTGTTTTTAGTGGAAAGTCAGGAAACTGACGATAAAATGGCGATGAAGCCAATGAACTGCCCTCACCACACTCAGATTTATGCGAGCAAGCCACGTAGCTACAAAGATATGCCAGTTCGATTCCTAGAAACAACAACGGATTACAGAGACGAAAAAACGGGTGAATTGGGTGGTTTGAACCGCGTTCGATCATTAACGCAAGATGACAGTCATGTGTTTTGCCGCGACGACCAAATTGAAACAGAGATTAACGGTCTGCTCGCAAGTGTCAAAGAACTGTACTCGACACTCGGGATGAAGCTTCGTGTTCGCTTAAGCTACCGCGATGATAGCAACAGTTACTTGGGTGACGCGACGTTATGGCAGTCCGCGCAACAACAGCTAAAGAACGCGGTTATTGAAAACAATCTGGAGTATTTCGAGCAAGAGGGTGAAGCGGCTTTTTATGGACCGAAAATCGATTTCATGGCGACAGACGCTATCGGACGCGAGCATCAGCTAGCGACCGCTCAGCTGGATTTCGTACAGCCGGGCCGATTTGGGCTGAATTATGTCGATAGCGACAGCAATGCCCAGGTACCGGTGATGATTCACTGTGCGTTATTAGGCTCCGTTGAGCGATTCCTGAGTGTCTTTATTGAACATACAGCGGGCTGGTTCCCTTTCTGGGCTGCGCCAGAACAACTACGCATTCTGACAATTAATGATACTGTGCTAGAGTACGTTGAAGAAATAGAGTTAATTTTACGGGATACGGTTCTGATGAGCCCGGTTAAATATAACGAAATACGGTTTACTCGAGATGATCGCAACGAGAGCCTTGGTAAAAAGATCCGCGAAGCGACAACATGGAAAATACCTGTGCAGTTAATTGTTGGACCAAAAGACAAAGAGGTGCGTGAAGTGAGCGTTCGAACGCAGGCTGGTGAAGAAAAAGTACTGCTAAGTGCTTTACCTGACTATCTAAAGGATCTGTAGGTCATGCAAAAGAAGACGATTGCAGTCGATATTGATGATGTACTCGCCGATCAGGCGGCAGCATTTATACGATATAGTAATCAGGCATGGGGAACTGATCTGACGATCGACGACTATACCGAGCATTGGGTCGAGCTGTGGAAGGTTGACCTTGCCGAGATCGAAAAACGCGCTCATCAGTATCATGAATCGGGCACAATGGGTACATTTGCCCATAAGTCTGAAGCCTTGCCTGTATTGAAAAAGCTGAAACAATCGTATCGGCTGATAATTGTCACTTCTCGACGAACGCGAGTAAAAGATGAAACGCTCGAGTGGATAGAGATGTATTATAACGGGATTTTTGATGAAGTTCATTTTGCAGGGTTTTTCGACACGCCCGCACGTGGTAGATTCACTTTGACCAAAGCCGACATTGTCAAAGATCTGGGCGCTGACTATTTGATTGATGATCAGCCAAAGCATTGCCTAGCAACTGCATCAGCGGGTATTCAGACGATTTTATTTGGTGACTATAGCTGGAACCGTATAGATGGTAGTTTGCCTGATCGAGTGACTCGCTGTAAAGATTGGAAAGCTGTTGAGGTATATTTTGAATCCAGAGACTAACTTTCGCACGCGAGTCGAGCATTTGATGGCGCAGGTGCCAAGTGGTCGAGTAACGACGTATGGTGATTTGGCGGGCTTGGCTGGTCAAGCGACCGCTAGTCGTATTGTCGGTGGAATTGCACATTATGGTAGTTCTGATTTGCCATGGCATCGTTTAGTGAATCGATTCGGTGGCTTGGCGGCCGGATTCCATGGCGGACGTGATGCTCAAGCGCAATTATTGCTGCAAGAAGGCGTGATATGTACGAATCACATAGTCGATGACTTTCAGGAGAAACGATGGAATCCAGACTTCCTCTAGTTGTCATTACTGGGCCAACAGCGAGTGGTAAAACTAGCTTGGCTATTAGACTTGCCGAAAAATATAATGGTGAGATTATTTGTGCCGATAGCCGAACGGTTTACATCGGTATGGATATTGGCACAGCAAAGCCGACTCAGCAAGAGCGAGAGAGGGTCGTTCATTGGGGGTTAGATTTGGTAGAGCCGGGGGCTAGATTCACCGCGGCAGATTTCAAAATATATGCCGAATCAAAAATCAGCGACATACGTCGACGTGGCAAGATTCCGTTTTTGGTCGGTGGGACTGGTTTATACATAGACGCAGTGTTGTTCGATTATCAGTTCGGTGACGACTTTGACGCAAAAATTAGAGCAGAATTCGAAAAGATGTCTATCGAATCGTTACATAAATATTGTATTCAAAACAGCATTACACTACCCGATAATAAATACAACAAAAGATATGTTATCAGAGCAATCGAGCAGAAAGGTGTGAACGGTAAGAGGAATAATACTCCAATAAGCTCAAGCGTTATTGTCGGAATTGCTACGGAAAGAGAATTACTACGAACAAGAATCGCACACAGAGCTGAACAATTATTTAATGATAGTGTTGTAGAAGAAGCTACTATTTTGGGTACGAAATATGGATGGGGTAGTGAAGCGATGACTGGGAACATTTACCCATTAGTGCGCCAATATTTGGATGGAGCTATGACAATGGAGCAATTAAAAGAAAAGTTTATCGTACTCGATTGGCGCCTAGCGAAGCGACAGCTCACATGGCTGCGCCGCAACGACTTTATCGTCTGGAAAAATTTGGATCAAGCTGAACACTATTTGACCGATATTCTCGATACATGCGTGAAATCATGATATGATGAGAACAAGAAAGTTACACGAATATAAAACATGATTGACGCACTATTTGGTTCAAAAACACGAGTAAAACTATTACACCTCTTCCTGAATAATCCAGGAAAATCTTTTTATGTCCGAGAAATTACACGGTTGATTGACGAACAGATTAATTCAGTTCGTCGCGAACTATCGAATATGATGAATGTAGGAATTGTCAGTAGCGAGAACACTGACAACAAACTCTATTACGAAGTTAATCAGCGATATGAGCATTACGTACCGCTTCGTGCGATCTTTGCCGATCAGCACGTCGAAGCGGTCCTAGATGTATCGCAGGCGGCAAATTGGCATGACTTGATAGCGCAGCTTGATGGTGTGCGGCTGGTTGTAACGGCAGGGGTGCTAGTCCCCGGCTCTGCAAGCTCGATTGATTTGCTGGTTGTTGGCGACACTCCAGCGCCAAAGGTCACAAAGGCGATCAAAGCAATTGAAAAAATAGAAGGCCGCGAGCTGAACTATAGTGTACTCGATTACGATGAGTTCTATTATCGATTGAGTGTTCGTGATAAATTTATAACAGAGATATTAAATGGCAAGTACTCGATTTTGGTGGATACCGATAATATGCTGAATAGTCACAAGTAGGAGGATATATGTTTGATATTGAATATAAAGGTGGAAATGGTGTCGTAATTTCGACAAAAAAGGCTTCTGCGATCATTGATCCAAAGCTATCGGTCATTGGGCTGAAAGATATTTCGACAAAAGATAGTGTCGAGATCGCTACAGAAGCGCGTTTTGCAACGAATAACGCTGATGCAAAGTTATGCGTTGAGGGTCCTGGTGAATATGAGTTAGGTGAGTTCTCGATCAAGGGTATCCGCGCAACACGCCATCTAGACACTGAAGCTGATGAACCGATCAGTACACTCTATCGTATTGACGTCGGTGAGGTGCGTATTGGCGTTTTAGGGAACATCACCCCTAAATTACACGAAGATCAGCTGGAAGCTTTGGGAGTAATTGATATACTTATTATTCCAGTTGGCGGCAGTGGGTATACGCTCGATGCGACATCCGCAACAACTCTGGTGCGACAGATCGATCCAAGGGTTGTTATTCCGGTTCATTATGCCGACGCTGGGCTGCAATACGAAGTGCCACAGGATACGTTGGATACGTTCACGAAAGAGCTGGCGGCGCCAGTTGAAGCTGTTGGCGCAAAATACAAAGTCAAATCGGCTGCGTCTATTTCGCAGGTGTTGACTGTTATTGAAGTCGCTCGTTCATAGAAATATCTAGGTAATAAAATACCCCGCATGTTGCGGGGTATTTTATTTTGGATAATCGGTTATTTCGCAGTAGCGAGAATGCCTTTTTTCTTGAGCGTACGGATCGCCTGAGTACTCAGGGTCATAGTGACTTTCTGACCATCGACTACAAATGTCTTCTTTTGTAGGTTTGGTTTGAAGACACGCTTGGTACGGCGCAAAGAAAAGCTGACATTGTGGCCAAATTGCTTACCTTTACCTGTGAGTTCACATCGTGCTGCCATGATTATTAATTCCACTTATTTTTTACAATCTGTACCAGTATAACGTCTCTGGTGAAAAACGTCAAGGTGAAGCGTTCTTTACTAGGCAATGGGCAGCCAGTTGTTTATGCTACATAAAGACGCAAGGAAGTAAGGATTATCATGGAGGAAAATATATGAGCTACGAGCCAAACGCACATCCTGCTCAGGCGGCAATATTACGGCATCTGCTGTTTTCGGCTGCCTCGGGATTCGCTGAAATGCAAAAGTCGACAGAGTTAACGAGTGACCATTTTAATTTTCATATAAAAAAACTACAGTCTGAAGGCTATGTATCCAAAGATGGCTCGCTGTATCGGCTGACTGGAAAGGGCAAAGAGTATGCTAATCGTATGGATACGGATGACAACCAGATAGAAAAGCAACCGAAAGTGTCGATCGCCATAACATTAGAACGAACAGGTGCGGAAGGGCAACGAGAATTTTTGTTTCAGCAGCGTAAAAAGAATCCTTATTTTGATTTTTGGGGGAGGGTTGGCGGAAAGATGCGCTGGGGCGAGACGATTATCGAGGCTGCAAACCGCGAATTAATGGAAGAGACCGGGCTAACTGCCGACCTTGAGTATCGGTTGCTATATCATAAACGTGATTTCAGCAAAAATACAGGAAATCTACTCGAAGACAAGATATTTCTCTGTGTTTATGCCAATAATTACGAAGGTGACTTGATCGAATCATTCGAAGGTGGCGTCAATAAGTGGATGACTGAAGGCGAGTTTCAAGAACAGCCAAAAAGATTCGCAAGCGTCGATGAATTTTTAGCGCTCATCGATAGGGGTGAAACGAGTGCCGAAAGGGAGTTTTACTATGACGAAGCTGAATACTAATACAGTACAGCGACGTACAAATAATTTAATCCATCTGAGCACTATTGTGCGCCAGTTCATGGCTGTGCAGCGCGCAACGACAGTCGATGGACGGAGCGAAACTGACGGTGAGCATACGCTGCATCTGCAGTTTTTAGCCGTCAGTTATGCTGCCGAATTTCATCCTCGTCTAGATATTGGATTAGTGTCACAATTCGCATTGATTCACGATTTTGTTGAGGTTTATGCTAACGATACGCCGACACTTCTTGCCGATCAACAAGCGTTGCTGGAAAAGGCAGTGCGAGAAGAGCGGGCACTACTAGAGCTGCGGGCACAGTTGGGTGATGCATGGCCATATCTAATGAATCTCGTTGATCGGTATGAGGCACTGGAGGACGACGAAGCTCGGTTTGTACGCTGTTTTGATAAATGTGACCCTATCTTTCGGCATCTCGACGATCGGGGGGTTGCACTGCATAGACTGGGGATAATTACAGCAGCATCGTACGCATCCGCCAATGACAAGGTCCGGGAAAGAATTCTCGATTATTCTGCTGGATTCGAAGACGTCCTTGCGGTTCGAGAGCAACTGCAAAATCGTGTCGCCAGAACCGTCTTTTCTGAGTTATAATAGAATAAATGAACATCGACTTTCTTCAAATTGCTATAGTACTGGGCGTCATTTTGTTCTCTATGACGCTTCACGAAGCGATGCATGCTTTTACGAGTTACTTTTTGGGTGATGACACGGCAAAGCTGCAGGGGCGACTGACACTTAATCCTATCAAGCATATTGATCCATTTTTGACGATCTTGTTACCGTTAGGCTTGGCGCTTGTTGGCGGTCCGATATTCGGTGGCGCAAAACCTGTACCGTTTAACCCGGACCGAGTTCGATATGATGAGTGGGGTGCTGCACTCGTTGCCGTTGCAGGACCGCTTACGAACTTATTTATCGCATTTCTATCTTTTGGATTGTTTGTAGTGGCCGGTCAGTCTAACGAACTACTCGCTACAATCCTTATCACAAGCACGCAGGTTAACCTGGGATTCTTTATCTTTAATATGATTCCATTGCCACCTTTGGACGGCTCTCGCGTGCTCTATGCACTTGCTCCAGAGTTTGTGCGTCGTGGTATGGAGCTGATTGAGCAATTTGGAATATTCTTTATTTTTGCTATCGTTCTGATTGCTAGTCCGGTTATTGGCGAATTCATGGGCGTGTCAATTGCTTGGTTCCTAGACTTGTTCAGCAAGATATTTATGTTGGGATAGTGCTATAATAATAAGTGACCCAGAGCAGCTCTGACGTATATGATTTTCCTAATATCATTTGATCGGGACTCCGAAATGATTTGTCTCCGTGGAGACAAGTTGAGGAAACCCACCTTGCAATCACGCGGGGAATATCAAGCGTCACAGCGTTAATGCTCTGGGTTTTTGTGTTATCGAGTGATCAGACCGGATAAGTATGAGCGACGTTCGGATGGTATACTAAAATTATATGAAAAATTCTATGAAGCAGCGCATATCCGTTCGAGCAATCGTCAAACAAAATGACAAAGTGTTGCTGTTACGACGTTCAAATGGACGTCCATCGATACTTGGTCTGTCAGAGCTTCCTGGTGGCAAGCTGGCATATGGCGAGCAGCCAGAGGATGCGCTCCGACGATATTTACATGCCGACGCTGGTCTTCATAT
>SEAL01000106.1 GCA_004145215.1 Chloroflexota bacterium
CTAATACATATGACTCATGAATTAACTGGTATTGTTATTGCAAAAAACGAGCAGAAAGATCTGCCCGGTTGTTTAGAGTCAATGGAGGCATTCTGCGACACGACTGTCGTGATCGATAATGAGAGCACCGATCATACCGCAGAAATCGCCGCAAAGTACGGCGCTAAAGTTATTAATGCCGCTATGCATCACGACAGCGGGTTCGCCGGGCTACGTAATGCCGGGCTGCAAGCAGTTGAAACATCGCACGCAGTGTTCTTTGATGCAGACGAGCGACCGAATGCAACATTGGTCGATGCAATTTTAGCAGCAAAAAAACGTGGCGTACATGACACCGCATACAAAATGATGCGACGTAATAATGCATTCGGCGGCTGGCTGGATCATGGGCGATTCGGTGGCGATGGCCAAGTTAGACTATTCCCAAGCGACACACGATATAGCGGGGTTGTTCATGAAGTGCCTGATTTACCCGAAAGTACGGAAATTATTACGCTAGAGGGCACACTAGAGCATTTCACCTATGCGTCGCTGGGCGAATATATCAAAAAAATGCGAGATTATTCAATCAAAAGCGTGCAAAAAGGCGACCCTGTTCCATCAATTAGCGATTCTGCAGCAAAGTTACGACAAAATTTGATCGACAAGCAGGCTTACAAAGATGGATGGCGTGGCATTGCCATGATCGGTGGTGATGCGTGGGCGGATCATTTAATGCGGCAAGAAAGTCGCCAAGGTTAACAAATGATATATACAGCCGTCCATTCATTAGATGTTCGCAATACCCAATGGGATACGGCCCATCTTTTCGAGCATCTGTTCATAAATGCATGGTATATGCATCTGGCCAGTAATGGATATAGCGATGCATTATTCGGATGGATGCTCGGTGATACGTTTGAAGAATATATATTTATAGATTCCGGCTTTTATGATAAAAAGGTCGCGGCGCTTTTTGACGATTATGTCCACACTTCACGTGAACTTGCTTCACTCCAAAGCTAACACCGCAATTTATCGCGATATCGATATTATCACAAACGGCAATGGCCTGACGCCAGATGAGCAAAAGGTATTTCTACGACTTCGTACAATACTGATAGAGTTAATTTCGCGCGCATTAAGCAATATTTACGTACATTACGACCGTGGCCATACTCCATTAGCAAAGCAGGGTAACGAAATGGCGTTCCTGACAAAAATTACACTAAAGACCAATCAAGGCACACTCAATCAACTAGCGGCTGAGTTGGAATCTGCGATTCATGACTTTTCAGTCGATGCGCACTGGTCAGAAATTGCTCAGCATTTTGCCGCATACTCACATGAATCATTATGGAAGTCTGCCGTAATCGAACTCTATCGAGACACAGGCATTGTCACTACAACGGAAGAAATAACATCACTCGCTACAAAAGAAATTACTCAGTCAATTCTGCAAAAAATATCCATCCGAGCAAATCCCCATGACAATGCAAATGACAAATGGATTCATTAAGCAACAAATTATTTAATGTTGCTCATGCTTGCAAGTCGACACTATTAATTCTATAGTACAGTCAGTTTTGTCGAGAGTCGACAAGTGGGAT
>SEAL01000042.1 GCA_004145215.1 Chloroflexota bacterium
GAAAATTCCTACGAAAAAAATCGAGAGCTGCAGCGACTGCGTAGTCAGTTTGAAGGTATTGCCGAGCAGTTTGACGGAGTAGACGTGACGACGGCGCAGCTATCCGATTTAGTGATGGCAATGTCTCTGTTTGCTACAAAACGTCTGGTTGTCGTCCATGGATTGTCAGAAAACAAAGCCATTTGGGCTGATTTTGTTGATTGGTTGCCGCGGATTAGTGACGACATCCATCTGATACTCGTCGAGTCAAAGCCCGACAAGCGGACAAAGACATACAAAGAGGTAAGTCGAGTGGCTGACACGAAGGATTTTCCAGCGTGGACGGATCGCGACGAATCAAAAGCGCAGACATGGCTGGCTACCGAGGCGAAACAAAGAGGGGTGACGATCGATGCTGTATCAGTTCGTGCAATCGTACAGCGTATTGGCGTGCAGCAGTGGGATTTATCAAGTGCATTAGACAAGCTATCAGCCCTTGATTCGGTTACTATTGGAGACATTGAAACATATATCGACACCAGGCCGAGCGAAAATGTTTTTAATCTATTTGAAGCGGCACTGAAAGGTGATCGAAAGCATGTCTCCCGAATGATCCGTACACTACAGGTGACCGATGACCCATACATGGTGTTCGGGTTACTGTCGGGTCAAGTATTTCAATTAGCGACACTTGCAGTGACTGATGTGCCCCAGGGGGACATAGCCAAAGCAATCGGGGCTCATCCGTTTGCACTACAGAAATTATCACCACACGCCAGGTCAAAAGGTCGTAGCGGTGCACGAAAGGTTATTGCAGCGTTTGCGCAGGCAGACACGGCAATGAAAACGACATCGACAGATCCATGGTTACTGATCGAACGTGCATTGATGAAAACCGCAAATAGCTAGGCGTGTTAATTAGTAGCGAACAATGCCGGGAGTTGAAGGAATTTCAGATATTGGCGGGGCGGTTGCAGTTCCGTCAAACGAGAAGACCAGGCTTGGTCGAGTCTTTCCTGTCGTAGAAGCATCACCTAGCTGACCTGAAGTGTTTGAACCCCAGCAGAACGGCTTACTGTCGGCGAGCACGCAGGTTGTCCGCACGTTTGTTGACACATGGGTGATAGCTTTTCCTGCAAGCTGACCGGTTTTCTGTACGAGAGTTGGAATATGGCTGGTTGTTAGTGTGCCGTTTCCGAGTTGGCCAGCGTCGTTCAGTCCCCAGCAGTAGAGGTCGCCTTCGGAGACAAGCGCACAGGCGTGCTGCCCACCCATGCTGACTTTTGTAACAGTTTTACCGGCAAGGGGACCTTCGATGAGGGTTGGGGCGCGTATTGTTTCAGTTGCCGAAGGCTGCCCTAACTGACCAGAGTTATTGAGCCCCCAGCAGTACGCTTTTCCATTACTCACTGCGCAGCTAGCTTGAAACCCTGTACTAAGGTCGGTAACGGACGATCCAAGTAGGGCGGGGTTGACTGCGGCAGGCGCTCTTCGCATCGTGGTTGTACCGTCGCCAACTTGACCAGCTGAGTTACCTCCCCAGCAGTACACGCTGCCTTGAGCAACAGCGCAGCTGTGTGTAAACCCTGCGGCGACCTGCGTGACGTCGCGCCCGAGCATTTGACCAACCGTCGTACTGACCGCGACGGGTTGATCTGTGTTTACGCAGGCGTTGTCGCCTAGCTGACAATCCGTCGAGCCGACACCCCAACAATAGGCGCGTTTGTCGTCGCCAACTGCACACGTATGGAGGTAGCCTGCATTGATGCTCGTCAGTTTCTTTCCTGCGAGTACGCTATCTTTCTTGACGGGAATTGGCACTAAGTAGCCGTTAGCTCCAGCGGACACGCCGCCGCTCCCCACTTGGCTGCTAGTGCCCCAACAATAGGCATCACCATCTGCAAGTGCGCATGTGTGCGCGTTATCGCCACCTAGAATGAGCGCATAGCCTGACGTAGTGATATTTGTTACAACCTTACCATTCAGGGCTGTGCCAGCGGTCGATGTGGGGGTGGTCTCGAATGATGCAACAGACTGGCCATTGCCCAACTGACCCCAGGCATTTTGTCCCCAGCAAAGGGGCTTGCCTGACGAAATCGCGCAAGCATGGGTGATTCCGATAGAGATGTCTGACGCCGTTCGGCCACTGACGTTCAGATCGGTTGAGCGTATTGCAACCGGTATGTTTGAAGTCGTAATGCTATTATTACCTAATTGTCCCCACGCATTATTTCCCCAACAATAACCGACAGAATCGGCTACTGCGCACGCGTGGTTGCCGCGGATAGATATTTGCGTAATTGTTGCGCCTGCGAGTCGTGGGCTAGTGATGAGCGTAGGTGTCATTGCGCCTACAAGTTCTGACTTGACTGGTGTATCCGGGTTAGAATAGGCCGATGTCGTTCCTAGCCCTAGCTGACCGTAATCGTTGCGACCCCAGCAGTATGGTTTGTTGTCTGCAATTGCACAGGTTGCGTAATAACCGGCGCTGACATAAGATACTTTTTTACCGTTCAAGACACTCCCTTCGACCGCGCTGATATTAATTGGTACCAGTGACCGTGTTGTATCGAGCGTGTTGATTCCTAGTTCACCATATTCGTTATTTCCCCAACAAAACAGTGCTTCTTCTGTGCCAGCGATAGCGCAAGTATGGGTTATGCCGGCTGAAATTTGGGACACTCGCTTGCCGGAAAGTGCTCCTGATGCCAAAACGGCCACGGAGGTGTTGGCTTGGGTAGTTGAATTATTCCCAATTTGTCCATAAGTATTATTACCCCAGCAGTAGGCACGACCCAGTGAATCGACGCCACAACTATGGTTGAGGTTCGTGCTAATATCTGTAACTGTTAGATTGGCAATTGCACCCTCAACGGCTTTTGGTGTGGTGACTGCCCGAACTACACCTAGGCATACAAAAACTACAGGATAGCAGATGCTATCGGCAGCACCAATTTGTCGATATCCATTTTGCCCCCAGCAGTAGGCTTTACCAGATGCAATTGCGCAGTTTACATCTCCGCCGCCAACTACTTTGGTCGGAACTCTACTACCTAAAGTCGACATGTTAACCGGATAAGGGGCGGGAGCAAAACCAAATGTTGTTGTCCCTATCGCCAATGCTGCGCTTCCTGCGCCTAATTGGCCGTAGCCGTTGCCACCCCAGCACAATATTTTTGCACTGACGATCCCACAGGTATGGACGCCACCCGTGCTGAGCGATGCATATGTACTGCCTGCTGTCTCGCTCGTCTGCGCAACTGCGCGCGGCGATGGATTTATTGCTTTCGTCACGAGCGATCCATCCCCATCTCCAATTTGGCCAAATTCTGAATTTCCCCAGCAATAGGGGAGGTCAGACAGGGTAACAGCGCATGAGTGGTTCAACCCAGTATCAATTGATTTTATTGTACCGACGGGGCGAGCATCGCCAAGGCCAATGACGGCTTTGTTGGAGGTTTTTATCGTTGCATTTTCGATGACGGATCCATCTTTACGTTTAAAAGTAACGATGCCCGTAGATTCAACCATATACTGGCCATTTACCGGAGCGCCGACGTCTTTAACTTCGAATTCACTAGTCCAATCAACTCCCTGTGACCCACTAGCAACGTAATTTACTCGGTCGATGATGTCTGATAATAATGAACCAGAGCAGCCACTAGCTGGCCGAAGCGGACTTAGCGCCGACCATGAAACGGCCCTGTCTGTCTGTATACAGTTTGTCGCCAGTGTGATGCCTGCTTGTGCGGCGGTATTCGCCTGTGTTTTGTAGTAACTATTATTGAGTGTGTTGCTGGTATTCGTAATAACAGACAAGGTACCTGTTGCAATGATACTGATGGCTAGCGACAAGATGATAACTCCGGGCAACAAAAATCCTCGGTTAGTATTTTTCCCGCCCAAATTTATCTTTAAGAATTTGCCCATAGTAACGTGATATATACTACTATAGCATTAGTTTTTTGGTTTTACGAGGTTAAATAGTTGTCAGTCATGATATTTATCAGTAACGGATAACGCTATCAAAATTTGGTTGCTCGAATACCGGTTGTTCGGGATTTATTTCTGTGCCACCTTCAAACGTGCTGACGAGTTTTGGTGTAAGCGAATTAAATACAGTGGTGTCGCCCAGTTGCCCGCTACTATTGGATCCCCAGCAGTAAGGTTTGCCTTCCCCGCTAGTCCACCGAGGACACGGGAGGGCACAACGATAGTGCCTGGGATAGCAGTACCTAATCGTCCATTCGTATTGTTACCCCAGCAGTAAGCGCTTCCGTCGGCGACTGCGCAAGTGCTATCAACGGATGTACTGATATCAGTTACTGATTTACCGAGCAGGCCGAGCGGCAGCCGGCTAACTTCGCGCGGAACTGAGCTGTTTGATGTGTTTCCCGTTCCAAGCGAACCACTGGCATTATTACCCCAGCAATACACTCGTCCATTAGCAATCGCACAGCTGTGTGCCTGACCAGCGGCAACGGCGCTGACTGTTCGTGTACCCATGTCGCCCGAACTTGTCGTCACTGGTACGGGGCTGTTGTTGATAGATAGGCAAGTGCTGTTACCTAATTGGCACATAATACCGCTACCCCAGCAGTAGGCGCGCCCGTCTGCAACAGCGCAGGAGTGGGTGGTGCCAGAACTGATGTCAGTTACGGTTTTTCCAGCGAGTCCAGTTGTGTCGTTAACTTTTTCCGGTACGAGGTTTTCTCCGGGTCCTGCTGCTCGTCCAATCTGACCGACGGTATTATTGCCCCAACAGTATGCTTCACCGTTAGCGATAGCGCACGTGTGCGACAGTAGTGTGCTGTCGAATGATGCCGATATCTTTGTAACCGATTTGTTGGTAAAGGCAGTCCCCGCGGTAGGGACTGGGCTGGTATTTGTCCCGGAAAAAGCGATACCATTTCCTAGTTGTCCGCTCACATTACCACCCCAGCAGGTAGGCTGACCTGTAGATATTGCACAGGTGTGGTTGAATCCCATCGAAATATTACTTGCGGTTCTACCGCCATTAATAATCGTATTCGTGTGAATCTGTTGCGGAACTGCGCTAGCGGTAATAGTTCCGTTCCCTAGTTCGCCAGAGGGGTTCCTGCCCCAGCAAACGGCAAAATTATCTGCAACCGCGCAGGTGTGGCCAAAGTAGCCGCTAATGTCAGTTACAGCTCGTCCGCTAATGTCACCTCCACTTACTAGAGTTGTGCCGATACCTAATTGGCCGCGATTGTTACCACCCCAGCAAAACAATTCTCCCTCTGCGATTGCACAAGTGTGATTTAATCCGGCACTTATTGCAGTCATGGATCGGCCAGCGAGTTGCCCCTGCTGTACAGCAACAGATGTTAGAACAGTGCTGTTGGTCGAATTATTGCCAACCTGTCCGCTGCCACCGTTACCCCAACAGTAAGCAGATCCCTCTGCGATTGCACAGCTGTGTTCTTCGCCCGCAGCAATGTCGGTAACATTCAGGTTTTGAGCGGCGCCTTGTACTGCTGATGGACTAGAACTGAGTGCTGGAGGTAGGACGGCTCCAGCAAAGTTGAGTGGATTATTACCTAATTGTGCCCGGTGGTTGTGTCCCCAGCAAAATGCTTTACCGCTAGCAATGCCACACGTGTGGTCTTTGCCAGCGACGACTTTTGTCATTGTACGACCACCTAAATTTGATTCGATAACAGTGGCGGGAGCTGACGTGCCGACGAGCGAGCCGTTTCCGCCTCCGATCTGACCATCAACACCTTTACCCCAGCACATAGTACTAGTTCCGGCGATCGCACATGAATGTGACTCTCCTGTAGTGATTGATGACGCACCGTTTGTGGCAAGTGCACTCAATCGGCTGACCTGCGAGGGGAGAGTGTTAGTGACATTTAAAAAGCCACTGTTTCCTAGTTGTCCTAAAAAGCCGTTACCCCAGCAGTAGGCGGTTCCCGTTAATGAAGTTGCGCAAGTATGATTGCCTCCGACACTTACGCTGCTGATGGTGCCGCTAGTCCGACTTTCTGTACCGACGACAGCCTTGGATGTCGAGGTGACTGATGGGATGGATGTTCGTATTGATGTGAAGTCAACAGATGCATTAGCGCGAATAGTATAGGGGCTTTGGCTTTCTGCAGGCGGTGGAACTGAAAACGTCGACATCCAATTGTCTTGTTTTGCAACAAACGCCATGTCGGCATTGCCGCTCAGTGTGCCATAACAATCACTGTTAGGAGTCAGAGGTTTTTCGCTGGTCCAGGTCACTGTGCCATTAATCCTTATGCAGCTGAGTGCATAGTTAGCGCCTGCTTGTGCCGCACGCTTGGCAAGTGATTGATGATAGTTGTTATTTAGGGTAGAGCTGGTGTTTGCAATGACACCCAATGCGGCGGTTCCGATAATAGTAATGCCTAGTGATACCAATATGACGCCGGGCAACAAAAACCCCGATTCTTTGAATATCGGGGTGCTATGAGTTGGACGAAAACGAGGGATAACAATATGCATATGTATAAGAGGTAGGTTCTCATAATTATAGCATAAAAGGAATGGTCTTGTCAGCCGCGCGTGGCGATAAATAAAATAACGATGCCAGTAATAGCATCGTTATTTTAGCTAAGCAAATTAGAGGACTATTTTGTCGTCTTTTTTGCAGCTGGTTTCTTTGCAGCTGTTGTTTTTGCTGCAGGGGCTTTTTTTGCAGCTGTTGTTTTTGCGACAGGTTTCTTTGCAGCTGCTTTTGCAGCAGGCTTTGCGGTTGTTGCTTTTTTAGCAGCGGCTGGCTTTACTCCAGCTGCTTTTGCTGCTTTTGCTAGACTAGCTTTACGTCGAGAAGCGGTATTCTTTTTGATCAGGCCTTTTTTAACGGCTTTATCAATTTCGCTCTGTGCGACGGTAAGCGAATCCTACTTGTAATCATAAGGAGTATGCTACTATATCTTTATAATAAACTGAGTACAGGAAAAATATCATATGGACAAGCCCTCTGACGCGTCAGACGCAACGAAAGTATCTGCATTACCGGAAGATCAAGAGAGGGCACTTGTTTCCCTCGAAAGTGAAGGAGCGCAAGATCGTCCCGAAGAGCATTCAGATACTACTTTTGCTGCAACAAAAACCACGATGAATCCAGTTGTTTCTGAACACATTACGCACTCGCCATTCACCGGGGCTGTCGCGTCAACTGACGCAAAGAAAAGCGAATCACATGCAAAACTATTCTTGTTTACATATATATCGTCTGCATTGTCGGCGTTGTCTGTACTATGGGGGGTTTCGTTTTTAGGCTACGTAGTACTGGACTATTTGATCAAGAGCGATAAACCAGAAGTTGCACCAGCGTTTTATTACGATTTAGCACCGCTCTATATATCAGTCATGGCCAGTGTACTAATTTTTGGTATCGTCCACATTGTCACGAGTCGCTATGCTGCAAAAAAAGTAGCAGATGACGCCGTGGATGTGAAAGATTGGCGAATGTATCGTATTATTTACGCGACGTTTTCATCAATCTTGGCGGTCATTAGTGCTGCAGTTATTGCAAGCCTGGTGTTTGTGCCGATGGCACAGACGCTGATAGCAGAAGACTTTGAATCTCGTATCATCACAATTCAGGTTATCGGTGCCATAAATGTATTCGCGTGGGTTGGATTGCTACTATGGCAAGAGCGCCTGGTAAAACAGGGGAGTGTTTCGATTATTCAAAATATCATTGTTGGCGTGGGCGTTCTGTCAATAATTGTCGCCACTGCTGCGCTCCCAATCGCAGGCAAGCAAGACGATCGACTGGATGCACGCGCATCAGCCGACCTAGAATCTATCGAAGGCGCAATCGATGATTTCAAAAATGATAATGACGGGGCATTGCCAGCGTCACTCGGCGAACTATCGATCGAAAGTAATTTTGTCAAAAAGCGAATTAGTAGTTACAAGTACACCGTCAAAGAATCGGAGAGTGTTTCAAAATCACAGGCAACATATCAGGCACCGCTAGAAAAATCCCTAGGATCGCGAGACGATTCAATGAGCGACTTGTACGGTGCGGATAGTGGTATCGACAGTGACGAATATGCTGACATGACAAAGCAGCAGGATAGTCCAGGCTATCGATTATGCGCCACATTCAAAACGAATACATCGCAAAAGACAAAAGACACATCAGCGCTAGGCATGTACGCCAGCACGATCGGCGGAAACTCCGCATCGTTCCGAACGCATGCTACGGGCGAGGTGTGCTTTGATCGTACTTGACGATCGTATACAGCTCATGGTAAAGTGAACCCAAACTCTAGAGAAACAAACAAAAAATAGGAATTAAACATGGATAGCGGCAGCGCCAGACAACAGATAGTCGACAGTATAAAAAACAGCACCACCATTCTGGTGACGGTTAGTACGAACCCGTCTGTTGACGAGCTATCTGCCGCATTGGGCCTGACCGTTCTGTTGAACAATCTCGAAAAACGAGCGACATCTGTCGTCAGCGGAGCGATCCCGCCTGCTATTACATTCCTGGATCCGCAAAAAACGTTTGCAAACACCGTCGATAGCTTGCGCGATTTTATTATCGCTTTGGATAAAGAAAAAGCTGACCATCTGCGCTACAAAGTAGAAGGCGACTCTGTAAAGATTTTTATTACTCCGTATCGTACAAAACTCAGCGATAAAGACCTCGAATTCAGTCAGGGTGACTATAACGTGGAACTTGTCATTGCGCTAGGCGTCAAAGACCAGGATCACTTAGACAAAGCGCTGATGGCGCATGGGCGTATTCTGCATGATGCGACGGTTGCCACGATTTCAGCCGGTGCTGATCCAAGCACATTGGGTAGTATTGATTGGCGTGATGCAACATCGAGCAGCCTTTGTGAAATGCTGGTTAGTTTGACGGAAGCATTGAAAACTGATGCGCCACTACTGGACGAGCAAATCGCAACCGCATTTTTAACAGGTATTGTATCGGCAACGGATCGATTCAGTAACGAACGCACATCGTCGCGCGTCATGACAATGGCAGCGCAGTTGATGGCCGCCGGTGCGAATCAACAGTTAATCGCCGCAAAATTACAGGAAGCGCATGACATTGGTCCGAACAAGCGCGACCAGCCATCTGACGACGCTGCTGATAATGATGACAACTCAGACGACGCAACGCTCAATTTGTCGGATAATAAGTCTCGATCAAATCGTGATCGCAAAAAAAAGAAAAAGAATGATAACGGCCTACAAATCGACCGCAACAAACAGAACAATAACAAGAATGACGTCGCCGAATCAGCTTTTGCTGCGGCTGCAGCTGTATCTGCCGCCAGTATCGATGGCAGTAATGGCGATCAGCCTGACAAAGAAAAAGATGAATCTCCTCGGGTACAAACACAAGATACACTAGTCCAGCCAGCGCCGATTAATGAAACGGATGCGATTGTTCAAGATGCCGTTGCAGTTGCTGAAGACACCGCGCAGACCGAAAAACAGTTGGAGGATCAGTTATCGCAAATTACCGACCCGGCAGCGCCATCACTTGCTGATATCCAGAGTGAATTAGCTGGTGGTATCCCAGTCGTTGCCGACCAGCCGCTCCCTGTCGTTGAACAGTCCGCGCAGACTTTGACGACTCCAACAGATACATCGATGCCTGGTTTTGAAGTCACTGACGTTCAACCGGCGATTTCCCAATCTGATAAATCTCCGCTCATTCAGTCGACGCATGATAATGCCAATTACATTAATGATCAGCAATCATCACAAGATCTTGACTCGATAGTCAGTGGTGCGGTCGATCCGACCGTCACTGCTCGTGCAGCTGATATTAATCCATTCAGCGTGCCGTTACCGGAACTGCCAACGATACCCGAATCTTCTGTTATTGACCAGACTGCATTTGCCGTACCCGAACCAGCTCCGTATATATCAGAAGTCGCTAATGTAGCGGCCGATCCAGTACAGCAAACGGTGCCGCAGGTGAGCGATTTACCGAGCGCATCAGTACAGGCTCCGGCGCCAGTCGAACTGCCTCCGTTACCACAGATGCCAGACTTTTCGTCATTCCCGCCACCACCTCCGCCACCTCCAGCGCCAACCCTTGATCAATTAGGTGGACTACCTCCGCAGCCTAATTTACCGACTGAACCGACGGATATATTCGGCAGCAATCCTAGTCCAGCTGCGCCAGAACCGCCATCGAATACGCCACCAGAACCCGGTCAATTCCGTATCCCAGGTCAATAAAAAAACGATCGCTCCGAATGGGGCGATTATTTTTATGTTCGAACGATGAAGTGATTCAGGGCGATATCTTTGCCGCGATGAGTAATATGCGTTTCGCCGTCACTCCGCTGCGTATGATGACACCGAACGATGTCGAACACTTGGTCTGCCAAGTGGCGAGCGTCAACTACCTCGTCGATTTCTTCTGGCTGATGGCCAGGTTCCATGAACACAAAGTCGGTATTGATGTCGCAAAAATGATCACATGAAATACACGCGAGGCGAATACGAGTAACAGGTAACCCCATTTCTTTTAGTCGGTAAAAGGCGAGGCAGGCGCTGCGGCCAGCCACGATGTGGTCAATGTGGCCGGTGATACCGTTCAGATCAATACTCATGAACTCTATTTCGATGTCGTCGCGGTCTTCGGTGATTTCTTGCACCAAAGCCATGATCTGGCTGGTGATAGAGACATGGTCATTATTTCCTAGTTCACCATCAACGTACCCCAGGTGATACATCTGTTTCGCCCCGATCAGCTCTCCGGCTTTGTGCCATTCCTGCAGCCGAATATCACGCAGGTTCTCGTGGCTATCGGGGTTCATACCATTTTCGCCGGCAGTCAGTGTAATCAGGTGCAGCTCTGCACCGGCCTGAGTCTCCATTAATAATGTCCCACTCGGGCCAAAGGCTTCGTCATCTGGGTGGGCGAAAATGCCAACGATGATCTTTTGCATATCTTTAGTATACTTGTATTAATGACAGATGGAATACTTTTAATCGATAAACCCGCCGAAATGACCAGTTTTGGTGTTGTAGCGCGCGTTCGACGTGTACTGACAAACCAAAGGTGACATTACGGATGTGTCAGACGTTCAGCCGACGCACGAAGCTGTCGAGCGTGCTATGGGGCAGTTCACTGGCGATATCAAACAACGCCCGCCAATCTTCAGCGCCATTAAAATCAACGGTCAACGAGCCTATAAACTAGCGCGGAACGGTGAAGAAGTTGAGATTCCAGAGCGGACAGTCACGGTTCATAGTCTAGAGCTGGTTGAGTATGTCTATCCTACTGTAAAGATTCGAACGCATGTCAGTAGCGGTACTTATATCCGTAGTCTGGCGGCTGATATTGGTACGACACTTGGTACTGGCGCGTATTGTACGCAGCTGCGACGGACGTCTATTAGTGAATGGAAAATAGATACAGCGCAGACGCTGGCTGATTTTGGTATCAAAGATTGAAGAAGGGGGCAGTCATGGATAGTATTGAACTGTGGAGCGGATCAACCAAAGCAGTAGTGTCGATTGATGGCGGCTGGTTGACGAATTTATCTGATGATAATGGTGACGTATTATTTCCGAAACGATTACTGACCGCCAGCACGGTTTTGGCCGGCACATGATTTGGTCGGTTGCACGCCAGACACAGAGTTCTATTACGCTAGAGTTGCCAAATGGTGATGACGAATATCAAGATTTGTCGTCACAGTTGACCTACTCGCTGACTGATTCATCCATAACGATGATATTAAAGGTGGCGAATAATGGAGTAGATGAAATGCGGATAGCGCCAGGCTTTCATCCGTACTTTGCAATGAGTGACGACGAAGGGCGAGTAGCGATTGATGATATTGCAGTGGATATCCAAGATCTAGAAGGTACGTTATTTTATCAGAGTGCTGCAAAGCAACTGATGCTACAAAAGCGTACGCTAACAATGACGTCTGATGTTATGACGACATGGGCAGCCTGGTCGGATCGGCTAGGTAGTTATGTATGCCTGGAACCAACGTATGCGGGCTATGCATTTGAAAATGATGACGAAGCGCCTGATGCCGGGCAACTGCTTCAACCTGGCGAATCTAGGGCGTATACTGCCATGATTCAATGGTAGTATTGACTATTTTAACAAAATAGTGTATAATTTAATCAAATGGAACAATTGAACTCGATGGTAACACTCGACGATATGCGACACTCGGAATTGGCGGAATATCCACATGATTTCGAACAATTTGAGCAAGAATTTACCGACGAAGAGCAACTAGACTTTGTCGCAGCGAGCCCAGAGTCTGACAGCAACCCGCAACGTGAATGGGTCGAACCTCATCCAGGAGAGCCGACTATCGATCGCGATTATATTCTGCGAATGAACTACCGACTGTCGAACATGGGATTTCTACTGGACGCCGCCAGAGTTCATATACAATCCGAAACATCCGCCGACGAGTGGTTAGAGCTGAAAAAGGCCGTCTTGACTGCAAAGGCCGAAGGTGACATCTACAAAAAGATTGACGCTGTCATTGCAATCGAAGATGCGGCAACGCTACGATTGAGTAAAGAAGCTCTCGTCAACGCGAAGCGTATTTTCGACGGTGACATGGTTGCGCCAGTCTTTAGCGAGGAGGATGATGTAATATCCCTAGATGTAACCGGTACGGATGAAGGTCTACGAGCTGTTGGTTATGAAAGCGTAGAGCTAACGGTCGGTCGTGTTGAATTGATCGATGCGACAGGTAGCCTGGCGGGTGTACGTGATATTCTAACAGTAACAGCAACTCCCTCAGAGGGTGAGCTAATAACGTTTATTCATACCTCTGATGCTGAAAGCCATGATGGCTCGTGGGCTGTTGCTCGTAATTACGCTGAGCATGATGACGACCATGAGTCAAAGGACGATGAAGGCCGTGATCTGCCGATTACTCTGAAGGGTGTCGAGGAACTTGATCTTATTTTGGCATCAGCACTCATTGACGCTGGCTCGATTCAAGGTCCGTTACCTGAAGAGGAGTAGCCTTATAGTTGCGCTACCTCTATAATTCTGCTACAATACACAACTGATGATTACTAAAGAGAACAAATCACAGGCAATTGCTTTGACTCAGGTTTCAAAGAATGACGTCGGGAGCCCACAAGCTCAGGTGTCAGTCTTGACGGCTCGTATCAAAGAGGTGACAGCCTTTAAAGAGAGAAGTGAGATGAAGAATTTCAAGGTATTGTTAGCGGCATTTATTGTCGCGGTGATAGCGATAGCTGGTGGAGGCGTCGCGAATTCTCAGTCGTCGTCGCCACTGATGAGTGGTGGAGACGGCAAGCCGTCGCTGCTAGTACCCGATGTTTCTTTCTGCGAATCGACGCAGGATGCAGCAACGCTCGGAGCATGCGCGGCCGGGCTGACGAATGAATTCAGGAATTCAGTGGGCATGGTGCCTAATCCTGGCTACAGTTACGTAGACAAGTTTGGATTCACGTTCTTTCCACCCTGCGCGTACGCAGAGTCTGTTGCCCTGTATTGTGACGGTAACGTCCGATTGGGTCAGAAGACGCTCGAGGATATGTTCAAGTTGAAGATGAACCCTCAGGCGTATGCAGTCTACTTGTTAGGGCACGAGCCAGCCCATCATTCGCAGACAGTCGTAGGGGGACAGGACTTGGTCTGGATTTTCGCCACTCCGTTGGTGAAGCCATTCGAGCTGCAGGCTATATGTGTCGGAGGTATGAATCTGAAGTATCACGTTGAGCAAGGTCGGTTTACGATGGCCGATGCTCAGGGTGTTGCAGCTATTTTGGCCAGCGCCCTATGGACGTGGACTCACGGATCGGGAGCGGAGCAATCTGCTGCATTCTGGGCGGGCTACAACGCCGCGTCAGTCAACGGCTGCATCGGCGGTGCATTCGCACCAACTCCGCTCGTCTGACGTCTGACGGTTGGCTGCGCGGGAACACTCCTGCGTAGCCAACCTCTGTCGTATCGTGCAACTTCTCGAGTACTTTGAAATGAGTTTTCGGGAAGTTATATTTTTTGCGATAATTATCTACGTTTATTACTTGTTTACACCCACCTCATCCAGGTAGTTTGCGATGAAAGTCGGTTGATCATTTTCGATATGATCTCGGATATCAATTGTTTGCAAAAATGCAGGTAGCAGTACTTCGTTTTTCGGATCGATAAACTCGCATTTGGTTAGTTCCTGCAAGCCGTGAGATGTTTTTGAAAGGTCGATAGCTGTATAATCATCATGATTTTTAATATGAAAAAAGAACTCCATATGTTCTCGAATGACGCCGCTACGGTGCGGTGTTTTGAACTGCTGAATAAATAGAAGTTTACCGACTCGCGCTCGTATGCCAGTTTCTTCGATCATTTCACGCTCTAGGCATTCGACCAATGATTCGTTTGGGTCCATACCGCCGCCGGGCGTGCCCCAGTAACTAGTTTCGCCGCCGACTTCATCGGTACGAAATTTTTGCGCCAAGAGTTGATTTTCGTCATTTAAAATAATGCCGCGCACGCCAATACGTCGTTCTAACATAGTTTTGCCCCCTGTGGATTAATTGTGTATAAGTAGTTGGTAGCGGTTTGAGTCAATCAAACGTACATACCTAGCGGATCGCTCGGATCATAGTGAAATTTAGTATACCGCCTCTATTGATTATCTGCAATAATGACATGTTGCTCATGCTATACTGAAAGCATAATGAACAAGCCTCCTGAACCTGTCATCGAACTCTCCAAGGTGACTAAAAAATTCCGATCATTCAAAGCGATCAGCGATGTATCGGTTCGGGTAGAGAAGGGCGAGATTGTCGGATTTGTCGGGGTGAATGGCGCCGGCAAAACAACGACGATCAATGCGCTCCTTGGCTTTACGTCGCCGACGAGCGGATCGGTCCAGTTATTTGGTGTCAGAATCAGCCCTGCATCCGCACATCGGTCACATCGACGTATAGGCTATGCCAGTGGTGACATGGAACTGCCAGACCAGATTACGGGTCGCCAGTATCTGCGATTTGTGTTAAACCAGTCAAAGCAAAATCATAGCGAACGACTGCAACAGCTGACCGATATTTTCCGTCCACAGTTGGACAAAAAAATTCATACGCTGTCACGAGGCAACAAGCAGAAAATTGCACTGATTGCTGCATTCGTCACTAGCCCTGATTTGGTAATTCTAGATGAACCGACCAGTGGGCTAGATCCGATTATGCAGACTGCCTTTTTGGAACTGATCAAATCCGAAAAAGAACGCGGCGCAACTGTGTTCATGTCATCGCATTATTTACAGGAAGTTGCCGAAGTATGTACGCGAGTACTGCTGATGAAAAACGGTCGCATTGTCGAAGATTTGTCATCGGACCAGTTGCGAGCAGCTGGTGGCAAGACGGTGCATGTCATAGCGTCCGCAAAGATCGAACTGCCAAAGCAGCATGCTGTGCAGATTCAGACATCACAAACTGCGCAGGGTAGTGAAGTTATTTTTGTGTTCAAAGGGCCGCTACATCTGTTGCAAGAATGGCTAGCCGGTGTCAAACATGTAACTGATGTTACGATCACCGAGCGAACGCTCGATGCTGAATTTAGAGAATTATACGCAGTTGAAGAGGAAGAAGAATCATGATGCTACGATCAGTGTTTACGAAAACAATGTACGATAAGCGATTCTTTATCTTGGGGTGGTTTTTGGGATTCGCCGCACTCGCTGCGCTGCTGGTGACGTTTTTTCCTGCAATGAAACAAGAGGGCTCACTAGAAATGTTTGTTGATAGTATGCCGCCTGCAATGCAAGGGTTTATCGGTGACTTGGATAATTTACGGCAACTTTCGACGTATTTGGCGGCGCAATTATTCGATATACGGATGCAAATTATTGCCGGTATTATGGTTGTCGTACTGGCTCTGAAACTGACAGTTGGCGAAGAAGAATCTGGTCAGTTACGAACAGTTTTGTCGTTACCAATTAGTCGCGCGTCGCTTCTGATGCAAAAATGGCTAGCTATGGTGTGTATTATCGGGTTGGCGTTGTCGGGCACGGCAGTCGGCATTTACGTGTCGCAGTTTGCTATCGACGAGTCAATTTCGTTGTCGATACTAGGACAGCTGATGCTCATGACCTGGATTGTCATGGTGGCGTTTGCTAGCGTGACGTTCACTGTTGCGATCGCCACTGGCAGCCGTGCGTTGGCGACGATCATTGGAATACTTTTGCTTGCGACGAGTTTTGTGATTACAACGTTTGCCATCGGTGTTGACTGGCTACAGTCGTTCGAGGCTGCGTCGTTGTTTTATTATTTCCCAGCAGTCGAAATTGCGAAATCATCAATTGCGTTAAAGGATGTCGCAGTTCTATTGGGGTTATCGGCCATCATGTTGATCATCGCCTTCGTCTGCTTCCGTCGACGCGACGTGCAATGATCTAGTTACGTTGTTTGCTGAATATAAATATACCGGCCAGCATCCAACTGATGCTGATGATAATACAGACTGTCGTAAATAGCGGCAGGCCGAATGCAAAGATGAGTGGCATCGAAAGTGCGGTGATCATGCCGCCACCCATCAGTGGCTCGAACAATAGTTGCTTGTAACCAAAACTCTCAACGGCACCAGTTCGCTGTTTCGGGTCGACGATTTGTGAAAATAGCAGGCCAGTCGCAGTCGTCCCGAGTGATTGTCCGGTACTGGTAATCGCATAGGCGAACCAATCTTTTTTGAACATATGGCGTGCCAACACCAAAAAACAGAACAGTACCCATAAAATACCGGCTGCTGCCAGCGCCAGGTACGTTAGTCCATCGGTTGAGATGAAATCGAGAGACATCGTAGCGATTGCAGTCGTTACCAAAATACTCAGGCTGACGGCGCTAAGTATTTCGACAGTTGGTCGTGAAATGCTCAGGCCAAATAATGACCATAGTTTTTGGGCGAACATACCGCCGAACATACAGAATGTGAACAGTGGCATATAGCCGAATATTTTGACACCATTCGCGCCCCATGTATTTGCTTCTAGTAACAATAATCCCTGATAAATCAACCAGCCGAATCCGACACCAGTCGCCAGTAATGCGACATGCGACAGTAACTTCAGCGGCGACAGTTCTCTTCGGAGTGAAACGCCACGCTTTTTCAGATCCATCATAATATGGCGATGATAGAGTGACCCTTTGATTCGCTGAACGGGTGTTTCATGGTTGACGTAACCTTTGCGGCGGCCCCAGTTGATCAGGCCAATACCGACCGTCAATGCGGCGATCATGCTGGTTGTTGCCAGTGCAACCGCCATTTCTTGCCCCTGTTGGAAATTCAATTCTTCGAATACCGGGATCATACCTGCCGCAGTTCCGTGTCCGCCTTCGAAACTGATCTCGATCAATGCTGCAGTTAACGGATTAACTCCAAGGTAGGGGATTAGAACAAACAATGTCAGCAACCCGCCGATACCATAAAACCCCCATGCGATCATCTGACCATAGGCTGCCTGAGGTGCGGCTATTTTCCATATTTTTTTGATCGAAATCAATGGCCTTGCCAGGAATAGGCTGGCAAATACAACGTTGATCAGCAGGCTCGGTAACCCGCGCCACGCATCGTATAGATTGTCGGT
>SEAL01000003.1 GCA_004145215.1 Chloroflexota bacterium
TTAGCCGCTTACCGCGTTTACTTATTTATAATCATAGCACTAGATTGACTTTACGTCAAACCTATTTTTATAGTGCGAAAGTATTAGCGTTTTGATATTATCTCAACTGATAGCACTATCATAGTTATGTTTTTGATTGTATCTGTAAGATAACTAACGACGTAAAAAGTCTATACGCCAGGGGTAGGGGTGGAATGCATATTAAATTATATAATTATAATAAAGCAAGTCTTAAGAAAACATATAATAAAACTTTTATAATAAAAAGCAAATATTGCAAAATAGAGAAAATAGTATATACAAAATAACTATTATGGAAAAAGTCAAATGTAAGCTGTGCGGTCTATGTAAAGCGTTTGCTGAATAATTAATACGGCCGACGAATATGATATTCTGGGCTGTTTTAATTATATGTAGCGAACGGTCAGAGGGCACTGTTTAATGGGAGTGATCAACTATCGACAGTTCTCTGCTGCTGGATAGTTGATCACTTCTCTACAACAAGCGTTACGAGATTAGTTATTGTTTTAGCTACAATAACTCCCCTATTTTCCAAATACTGTGTTTTTGCCGCCGCGGATTCATCAGCGCTTTTTAGGATTGCACCCGCATGTCCCAGTTGCACGCCCTCTGGTGCATGATGGCCTGTAATATACGCATAGACAGGTTTTTTGATATGCTCTTTTATATAGTCCGCAGCCTGGATTTCGCTCGATCCGCCAATTTCACCGATCATAACAATGTTGGTAACGTCTGGATCATCTTGGAACATTTGCAGGCAGTCGGTAAAGTTCGTGCCTGCAATTCGATCACCACCAATGCCGACAATATATTTTTGCCCAATGCCGCGTCGGGTCAGGCCGTCCATGGCCTCATAGGTGAGCGTTCCAGAGCGACTGACGACACCGACAGATCCGGGAAGTGACAGGTGAGCAGGGATAATGCCGAGTTTATTGCCGCCGGGAACGAGGATGCCTGGGCAGTTCGGGCCGACCAATCGACTACTCCCCTTTTGTAGCTGCTGATTAATTTGCAGCATGTCATGGATCGGGATTCCTTCGGTGATACAAACGATCAAGGGGATAGTAGCGGTAATGGCTTCGAGGATAGCATCCTTGGCAAATGCCGGTGGAACAAAGATGACGCTAATATCAACGGATATTTCATCCTGAAGTTCGTCGATTGATCCAAAGACGGGAATGCCATCGACCAATTCACCGGACTTATTGGGTGATGTACCGCCAATAACATTAGTGCCGTTGGCTTTCATTGCACTCGCGTGAAAACGACCATGTGCTCCGGTAATCCCCTGGATGATAACGTTCTTGCCGGTTAGTAGTGAACTATTCATGACTCACCTCCTTGACTGCACGTTGAATGCATTCTTCTAATGTCGCCAGTGTTGGGATACCGGCATCGGTCAATATGTCGACGGCTTGCTCAAAGTTAGTGCCGGCCAGACGAATATAGGCAGGAGGAAGGTTGGTGATTTGTGATTTTGCAGCAATGACTGCCCGTGCAATTTCATCGCAGCGGGTGATACCGGCAAAGATATTGATAATGATTACTTTGACAGACGGGAATGCGACAATCCGCTCAAATGCCGCCAAGACGCTGGCTTCGTTGGCACCGCCGCCAATATCCAGAAAGTTAGCTGGTGTCATACCAGCATCTGCGACAGCGTCGACAGTAGCCATTGCCAGTCCTGCACCGTTGGCAATTGTTGCGACAGTGCCATTTTGATCCAGTGCCACAAAGTTCACTTCGGCTTTTGCTTGTTCGAACTGCCATTCGGGGTGACGAAAGGCTGCTGCATCATCAAGTTCCATTTTGCAATCACCGGCGACAAACTTGCCATCACGAGTGTAGATCAGGGGATTTAATTCTAGGAGTGTCGCATCATTCGCGCAGAAGCAGCGGAATAGTGCTTCGACCAGATCTTGCAATACAAAGCTCTTGTCGGGTAGGTCGAAATAATCAGCGAGTTCGTCGGCGACTGTTTCGGCAGTATCGGCGCTAATCGGACGACGGAAGAAGTCTTCGGCCTGGTTTTCTTCAACTTCGACTCCCCCATTTTTGTGCGCCATCAGAACGATTGACGCTGCGGACGTATCGATCAATAGGGAAAGGTAGAATTCCTTGTCGATCATTACCAGTTCTTCCGCGAGCAAGGTTTTTGGCGTAAAGCCCTTGATCTGTAATTGTGAAATTCTTTCGACCGCATCAGCATATTGTTTCTCGGAATCAACCACCGCAATACCACCAGCCTTACCACGGCCACCAGTAGGCACCTGTGATTTAATTACGGCTGGCAAAAACTCTGGATCTGCGGCGGGGGACACAATAAACGATGATGGAACAGGGATGTTATGTTCGTTGATTAAATGTTTTGCTTCGTACTCGAGTAACTTCATCTACTTCAATCCTAACGCACTAATCTTGGGTAGTCTAGGTTGGTAGCGCCTGTATAGCCATGTAACTGCAAAGACAGAACTTAGCAGTACGATATGCACAACTGTGTTGAGTAAGATATTAAAGCCTGTCTGCGCGCCGATTAGCATATCTTGTAGGAATAATAATGCACCATGTAGGCAGAATATAAAAAGTGAGTTTTTTCCAAAGAAAGAAAGAACGCCTCGAGTTTTGTTTTCAATTGAGTCTTCATATTTTCGGAACGATATATATAGAGCACTAAACCAGAGTGCGCAGAAAAATATGCGAAACAGCGAGATATCATCTCTAGGTAGCATCAACGGTAGGACGTATAGGTTTCTCAGATCAACGAACCAAGCTAGCTTCTCGGCAATATATATCGGTAGTATGCCACCCATAGTATCTTGAATTGCTGGTATCAACGTAAAGAGTGTGACGCTGAACAGGTATGTAACAATTGCGGCTATGATGACGATTTTAGAGTAGATGTTGGCTCGAGGTTTGTTAATAGTCTGCCAGAATCGCTCGATTTGAGGTAGGTAATAGCCGGCTACGATGCCAAGCGTGAATATAATCTGCCACGAAGCATACGGCTGCGCATCTGGGTTTGTCCCAAAGAATAGCCAGATTAATACACTAATGCCAACGGCAACGATAGGTTTTTTAATTGCGCATAGCAACACGATAAATGGCGCAAAGAACATAAATACAGCGTACTGTCGTAAGAAGTCATGCCAGCCGTAAACAAAGTCTAGCGTGAATGTGCTGACGATGAATCCTAAGAAGTTGCCAGTCCAATCTTCGTTTCTAAATTCAACACCAGGGGTAAGTAGATTCCATGAATAAAATAGAATGCTCAGTGACACAGTGAGGATATAGAGCAGAAGCGCCCGTTTCCAGAGTTTGGTGAAAATATCACGAGTATTCTTTAGAACTTTAGGGCCGTATATGTAGCCGACTAAAATTCCAGAAATAATAAAGAAACCTTCCGCGGCAGACGCAAATAATGTTCCTTGTCCGGTGAAAATATTGATGAATGAAGGCGTCCATCCAGAATTGTGATTAACAACAATACATACCATAAATAGACCACGCAGTAGATCGAGCGCCATAATACGCTGGCGCTTTTTAAGCGGCGTATTGTCGGTATACCTTTGCAAATAGCGCTTTAGTGAATCAAGCATTCTTAGTAAACATCTTTCGAAGTTTTCTTAGACCAGTTTGATCTGGGGGTAAATCTGCCCATAGTATGGACTTTATATAATCATCGGTCGCAATTTTTTTCGTTTGAATTATTTTTCGCTTAGCCAGAGTCCCGCTCCAAAATAATTTAATACTTTGAAAATAGCCTTTGATTGCAGGTGTGCCGTTCCCCTTCTTGATCGCATGACCTAGCATTAGAAAGTAGGCGAACCAGAAGCGAGTACCGGTTTTTAGTAACAGTGAATTGGGGACGTTTTTTGTAAGTAATAAAGGAAGATTCTTAAAAGTTTGCATTACCGCGAAGCCAGGCATCTTGCTGCTTGTTGCGCCTTGTTTATGGTAGGCAATCGCTTTTGGCTGGTAGTAGACCTTGTACCCGGCCAGCTGCGCCCGGAAGCTAAGGTCGGTATCCTCGTAATAGGCAAAAAAGTCTTCATCGAACAGTCCAATTTTTTTAAACATTGCAGTCGAAAACAAACTCGCTCCGCCGCTTCCCGAGAATACGTATCCTTCAAGTTCAGCATTGTTTGACGGATCGTTACGGTTACGAGGGAAAGGTAGTCCCCAAGTCGTATACCAGTCCCCCGTACTATCGATTGTCTTTCCGTCTTCGTGGAGTAATAATCCTGTTGTTATACCGGATTGTTTTTCTTTGGCAGTCGATACTAGTTCATTCAGCCAGTCTTTATCCGCGACTGCATCGTTATTAAATAATGCAACATAATCAAACTCATTTTCGATCGCCCATCTAATGCCACAATTGACACCACCCGCAAATCCAAGGTTTTTTTGATTATAGATAGTATGAAGTGAACCGCCACGCTGCAGCTCTAGTTTTTTAAACTCTTCAGCCGATCCATCATTTGAACCGTTTTCAATCAATACAATTTTAAAGTTTTCATACGATTGTTTTGATAGAGAAGCGAGGCATGAGATCGTATCCTCGATGCCCTTATAATTTAATACAACAATCGCCACTCTATTCATAATGCTTCATCTATCTTATAATGTTTTCAGGTTATATGAAAATTTCTAACATAATGAGCCGGCGAAACAGGATTCTTTTACGTGAATTGATCGTTACGGATTTCAAACTTCGCTATCAAGGATCAACACTTGGATATGCATGGTCGGTACTGAAGCCGCTATTCTTATTTGCAATTCTTTATACCGTATTCGATAAGTTCCTACAGCTCGGACGTGACATTGAACACTTCCCGGTCTATCTACTGTTGGGTATTGTTCTGTGGGGATTTTTCACCGAGGCGACAAGTAACGGTCTAAACTCAATCATCTCTAGAGGTGATCTGATACGAAAGATTAACTTTCCAAAGTATATTATCGTTGTTTCAGGTACTGTATCGTCGTTAATTAATCTCGCGATTAACTTATTTGTAGTGTTCGTATTTATCTTAATTAACAGGGTAGATGTTTCATGGGAGGCTATACTAATAGTTCCACTGATAATCGAGCTATATGTATTTGCACTCGCCCTAGCTTTCTTCCTGGCGGCACTTAACGTAAAGCTGAGGGATATCGGTTATCTATGGGAGATATTTCTACAGGCGGCATTTTACGCAACACCTATTCTTTACCCATTAGCTATGGTAATGGAGCAAAGCGTTTTTGCCGCAAAGATTTTGATGTTGAGTCCAGTTGCGCAGGTTATCCAAGACGTTCGTTATGTACTAGTGACGCATGACAGCGTAACGATTTACCAGTTACTGGGTCATAGTTTTGCAGTTGCTGTTCCTTTTGTGATTGTAGGTATATCCGTGATCCTAGCAAGCTATTATTTTAAAAAGAATTCTAAAACATTTGCGGAGAGTATATAAGATGAGTGGCTCTGAAATAGCAGTAAAAGTCGAGAATGTATCTAAAACATTTCATATTCCACTAGAGGCTAGTAATGGTTTAAAGCAGAAGCTAATTAATACGCTCAAAGGTCGCAAAGGCTACCGTGAGTTTACTCCGCTAAATGACATATCATTTGAGATAAATAAAGGTGATTTCTTTGGCATTGTAGGGAGAAATGGTAGCGGAAAAAGTACTTTGCTAAAAACTATAGCGGGCATATATTCGCCTACTCTTGGAACTAAACATGTTAATGGTACGCTAGTTCCATTTATAGAGTTAGGTGTCGGATTTAATCCTGAGCTTACGGGCCGTGAAAATGTGTTTCTCAATGGGGCGCTGTTAGGATTTTCTCACTCGGAAATGGAGTCTATGTATGAAGAGATAGTTAACTTCGCTGAGTTAGCTGATTTTATGGAAGAGCGTCTTAAGAACTACTCAAGCGGCATGCAGGTGAGGCTTGCATTCTCAATTGCTATAAAGGCGGAAAGTGATATTCTCCTGCTTGATGAGGTTTTGGCAGTAGGTGACGAAGCTTTTCAAAGAAAGTGTTTTGAATATTTTGAGGACCTTAAGCGTAACAATAAGACGGTCATCCTAGTGACGCATGATATGGCTGCCGTCGAGCGCTTCTGCAATAAGGCTATATTGATCGAAAAAGGGCACATTATTAAATCAGGTAGTGTTAGTGAAGTAACGAGTTCTTACAGGGATCTTCTCAACCCTAATGTAAAACATCAAACAATCGAACACGTTGCCGATGTAGACGAGGTGCAGAAGAGATGGGGGGATCATTCCTATCAATTCGATAAAGTTACAGTTTCAGGTGATGGGCGGGTAAGTTATGGAGAATATCTCACACTAGCAGCCGAACTTTACTGCAAAAATGAGAAATATGATGACTTGGTGATTGCATTTGCAATTAAAGATAATACAGGCCAAGTACTGTTTGGAGATAAGCATAAGATAAGCGGTAAACAAATCCCTCGACTATCTGAAAAGAAGCATGTTAGCTTTAAATTTATGAATATTCTGAGCACGGGCAAATACTTAGTGGACTTGAGCGTATTTTCACCGAGAGACAACACCTACTCGGACATTTGGATAGACTGTGCAAGTATTGATATTACTAACAGAGATGGTACTGGATTTACTGTCATTGCATCATCAGACTTACTTATTAGGTAGATGCCAAGACAAAATCCATCCAAAAACTTACTAATTGTTACTGAAAACTTTTTATTTGGTGGACTAGAAACGCAAATATCCGGTCAAATTGAACAACTTACTCGTAGAGGCTGGAAAGTTCACGTGATATGCGGCAAAAACTACAGCAATAGCGATCTTTTATCTGAAGCAGCGAGTGTTTTACCTGGTATTACTCTGGATATTCATCCTGAATTAGCTGACTTCAAACGGGCTATAAATACGATACGAAAGATAATTAGAGAGAAGCAGATTTCAATTATTCATGCACATCCATTCGGATCGATTCTGCCCGCTTATGTTGCTAGCCAGGAAGAGAGAATTCCAATGGCCTTAACGCTTCACGGCCCCTCCAGTATTAACACGGGTATGGGCAGTTTTTTTGAGAGCTTAGTAGGTGAAGTAATTAAAAATTCATATACCATAGCTGTTTCACCGGAGATAAAGAATATTGCGGAACAGAGATTTGGTGTAGATGTCGCAATACTTCCAAACTCTATTAGTAGAGTTGGTGGTCAACTTAAGATGCCTAGCGAAAGCATGTATGGAAGTAGATGGCTAATAGGGTCCAGGCTGGATAAGGATAAAGTGTATGGAATCAAACACTTTATCATACTAGCTCACGAATTAGGCGTGATACGTATAGATATTGCTGGTGACGGCGACCAGAAGTCTGAACTTGAGGATTGGTGTACTGAAAAGGGTTATGTAAATACATATTTCTTAGGCAGGGTAGATAACTTAATGAGTGTGATGTCGAATTATGACGGCTGCGCTGGTATGGGTAGATTTGTTCTTGAGTCATTAGAAGCGGGAAGACCGACGTGCTTAGTTGGGTATGATGGTGTAAAGGGTATTATCAACTCCTCTGAGTTTTTAAAAATAATGAGTGAAGCAAATTTTTCAGGTAGAAATATTGACACTATAGGTCGTGGCGAATTGGCGAACTCATACAATATAATTTCAACTGATGTCTTAAGGCAGCTGAGGTGTGCAGTGCGAGTCAGCTACTCAGAAAGACGTATTTGGAGCAAGTATGAGGCAGCTACTCGGCGAATGGTATTTAGTGACGATAAACATTCTAAGCTCCGTGCAGCTTACAAGAATATGTCGCACTCATACAATTCTAATCTTACTGTGGATAGTTTTTGGGGTGATGTGTACAATGGAGTATATATGAAGAATAACAGGGTTGTTAATAGCGAAGAATATTGGGATAACAGGTTTAATAAAGACTGGGATGAAAACCACGGTAGGGAGCAAAGTAAGTTTTTCATGTCTCTTATGGCAGATAATTTACCCGAGTGGTTAATATCTAAGCTGAATTCAAATAAAGTTACTGTATGCGACTGGGGTTGCGCTGAAGGAGACGGAACTTCTGTGTTTGCCTCAAAATTCAAAAAAGCTAGTTTTACGGGAATTGATTTTGCCGAAAGCGCAATCATGAAAGCGGACTCTAACTATAAGTCGAAGAACTTGTCCTTCAAATCGGTCGATCTACTCAAGGCTAAGTCTAAATTAAAGTTTGATATCATTTTAGCATCAAATATTTTAGAACACTTCCATCAACCCTGGGATATTTTCGACAAAATATCTAAGTTTAGTAGCGATACATTTGTAGTGATGGTGCCTTTCAAAGAGGATCCTAAAAACCTTCACTTTGAGCACTTTCATAGCTTCCAGGAAAATGACTTTCTGCTAGATCGAAATGAATGGAGATTGGTCCACTTTAATGTTATCAATACGAGTCGTATATCTGGCTCTAAATGGAACGGATATCAGGCTGTTGCTGTTTACACCAAGGCAACGTCCGAATCTACAGATATGTCGAGGAGTGTTGCAGACATATGTTCCAATCGCGAGCAAACACAGCAAGCAACTCAAGACGACAGCTCTGATTCATCTGAAAAAATTAAAACTCTTGAATACGAGAACGAAGACTTAAAGAGTCAAATTACTGCAATTACCTCCTCTAAGCGTTTCGTTGCGGTAAACAGTTTTGCCGATGGTATTCATAAGATTGTAAAACGCCCATATGCTACAACTCGGAGCATGAAGGGGAAGCTTAGTTCTTATATGGACGAATCAATCCAAGAGCGACTTAAGAGTAAAATAATAAATTCTGGGTATTTCGATCCTGTATATTACCTTGAAACATACACGGACGTAAACTCAGCAGGAATTGATCCAATGGAGCATTTTATAGATTATGGCTGGAAAGAGCTTAGGAATCCTAGTGCGTCCTTTGATAGTGCCTATTATGCTCGCGTGAACAGTCTTGATCTAGACGGGGAGGTTAGTCAAAATCCACTTCTACATTATTTGAAGCGACGTGGTCGCAGTGATGACCAATACTCTGTCGATTCTAGGAACCTCTACGAGCAGAGGATTAAGGATAGCATCTTAAAAAATGAAAGAACGTATCGGCATATTGTGATCATAGAAAGCATGTCGTGGTCTGGATCTCTTCAGCAGCGACCACACCACCTGGCAAGACTACTTGCTAGGCGCGGAGTATTAGTAATTTATGTCGACTCTGATAACTATAAAACGAAATTGATAGAAGAAGTTCAGCCGAATCTATATCTGTTAAATGATAAAGATTCTATACTCGAGTTTGCTAATGCAAAAATTAAAAATAAATACTATTGGCTGTTCTCGACAACTCCTAAGGATACATCTGAGCTCAAGCGGCTTGTTAGTGCGGGCTATGATCTAGCTTACGATTATATCGATGATTTTGACGAACATATCAGTGGGGATATAAAGGTTCAACTGGCAAACTATAAACTACTGAACAAGTTAGATGTAAAAATTCTATCAGCCTCAGCAAAGAATCTTCGAGCACAGCTTCAAGATAAGTTACCTGGTAAAAAAGTATTATTATGCCAAAATGCCGTCGATATGGACCATTTTGATTATAAAAGACTTGAGGTTGACTCTTCAATTCCAGCTGATATGGTAAATATACTACACGAAAATAAACCAATAGTTGGCTATTATGGTGCGATGGCACCATGGATTGACTACAGCCTAATTAACAACTTAACAGAGATCAGATCTGATTTAAATTTTGTATTCTTGGGTATTGACTATAACGACGGCCTCAAGAATCTAGATATAAGGCCGAATGTTCATTTCTTAGGGCCGAAAGATTATTTTAAGTTGCAAGATTATGCAAAGTTGTTTGACTGCGCTATCATTCCTTTCGAAAAAGGAGATATAGCAAAGTCCACATCCCCGGTAAAACTATTTGAGTACATGGCCATGGGGCTTCCAACGGTTTGTACGCGTGACCTTAATGAATGTAAGGGGTACGACTTTGTATATATGTCAAAGAACGATAAAGAGTTCGAAGAGAACGTCGATATCGCCATAAAGCAAAAAAAATCAACGCAAGCTAGAGAGAAATTGGTCGAGCAAGCTAAAAAGAACACATGGTCTGCTCGAGTTGACGACATTTTCAACGAGATGGAACTAATTAATAGGGAGATTAAGAAGTGAAAAAAGTATTGTTTATATTTGGTACTCGACCAGAAGCTATAAAAATGGCCCCTATGGTTAAAGAGCTTCAGAGTAGATCTGATAAATTTGAAGTGAAAGTGTGTGTTACCGGTCAACACCGAGAGATGCTAGATCAGGTACTAGACTTCTTTTCAATAACGCCAGACTACGATCTAAATATCATGAAGCCTGATCAAACGTTGTACACAGTAACCGCTGACGTATTAAAGGGTTTAGAGCCTGTCATCGATGACGCTAATCCAGATATAATACTCGTACAAGGTGATACCACTAGTGCGTTCATCGGAGCGCTTGCAGGATTTTATAAGCAAATTGATGTCGGGCATTTAGAAGCAGGCTTGAGAAGTGGTGACATCTATTCACCGTTCCCAGAAGAGGTAAATAGACTCCTCGTTGGAAAAATAGCTCGCTACCATTTTGCGCCGACACAGCGCGCAGCAGACGCGCTGATTAATGAAGGCACCCCAGAAGACCGAGTATATAAGGTTGGCAACACTGTCATTGACGCTTTGCTGCTGGGCCTCGACATCGTAAAAGATCACGACGAGCGAGACTATAAGGCTCAAATGGAAGATGTTGACTGGACGAAGAAAGTTGTACTAGTTACGGGCCACCGCAGAGAGAGCTTTGGTAGCGGTTTTGACAGTATGTGTAACGCGATTAAAAAGCTTGCAGAGGATAATGATAATGTAGAAATTATTTATCCTGTGCATTTAAACCCTAATGTGCGTAAGCCGGTAGCTAGAATTCTCGGTGGTATAAAAAATGTACACTTAATTGAACCTTTAAACTACCCGAATCTAATTTGGTTAATGGAAAAAACGTATCTGGTTCTTACTGATTCGGGCGGTATTCAAGAGGAGGCGCCAACACTTGGTAAGCCAGTGCTTGTAATGCGCGAGGTGACGGAACGTCAAGAGGGAGTTGAGGCCGGCACAGCAATGCTAGTGGGGACAGACGGCGAAGTAATATACCGTGAGACTCAAAGATTACTTGACGACGACGATGCATTCCATAAGATGGCAAATGCAGTTAATCCCTATGGAGATGGGACTACAGCTAAGCAGATTGCTGACATCTTAGAAAAGTAATGATTTTATTTATCGCTCCAAATCCACATAAGGTTGATAAGAAAGAGGGTTTTTTGCAGCGAGTTGCTGTGATAGACTCACTGTTCCTCGATGAAGAAAAGATTTATTTTGATGACATCAATGATGTCATGGAGAGAGCTCGACTGATTAGAGAGAGCGATGTTATTTATGTTCATAGTATGTATAACGCAAATAAGATATTGCCCTGCTATGAATATTTTGCGGATAAGATTATAACAGATTTACACGGTGTAGTTCCGGAAGAAGAGCAGTACATCGACAACAATGAAATGGCTTCCGTTATGGGCAACACTGAAGAATTTGTGTTTAAGTATGGCGCGATGTTCGTATCTGTAAGTAACGCGATGAAGGAGCATTTCCAAAGTAAGTATCCATATAGAAGGGGCAGAAAATGGATTACCTTACCTATTCATAGCGAGACTATTGTAGATAAGAGTGATACTGCCAAGATAGACAAAAGTTCTAAGAATAAAGATACTGTTATATACGCTGGCGGTGGACAGCGGTGGCAGAACGTAGACGCGATGATAGAAATCGCAAACAAAACTTCTAAATATGAATTTATCTTTTTAAGTCATGACAAAAAAGCATTTTTGGATCTGAAAAATAATGATAGCACTCTATTAAAGTCAGTCTCAAGCCAAGAAGTGGCTAAGTATTATAAAAAGGCTTCGATGGGCTTCATTTTACGAGACGATACGATAGTGAATAGGGTGGCTTGCCCGACTAAGTTGATAGAGTATCTGGAAAATGGAGTAGTGCCAATCGTTTTATCGGAGAACATTGGCGATTTCAATACACTGGGCTATAAATACTTCAAACCGGAGCAACTAATCGAAGGTACTATTAGTGCTGAGGATATTAAGTGTAATATAGAAAATAACTATAGAGTATATAATAAATTCATGAAATTAGCCGATAAGGGTAAGTCTCAGCTAATTAAGTACCGCCACTTCTTGGCAAGTGTTGATAGCGGCAAGAGGAGCTCTATTAGTGTCGATGCCATCTACGCTTATCTTAAGGGCGTCGAGGACAGCAATTTGCTATTAAGGCGTAACTATCAAGTGGAAGCGCAAAAGATAAAAATTGGTGAATATGCTAAAATGGCAGAGTACTATAAAGCTGAATATGATAATTTAGCTAAACGCATTGACAAGATTGTAATTCTTAGGAAGTTAATCAAGAAGTCTAATTCATAGTAGACTTACTGCGCTAATGGGAAAAAGGGAGATATAATTTGAAAAAAACGTTACAGTCCTCGGCGCACGGGATGATTATTGTTGGCAAAAAGATTCTTGGAAAATCTCCTACTTTAAAGAAAAAATTAAAACGAGCAATATTGCCCCATTTAGGAATTAACCCTGTCAACGACGCACAGTACAAGCAGTGGATTAGCAATAATCTGCCTGATGCCATTACTATTGCAAAAGTTAAACGACGTTCAGATAGCTTAAAATATCGTCCCCTCATTTCCGTTATTGTGCCAACGTATAATACAGACCACCAGTTCCTTCGTGATTGCTTTGATTCGGTCCTTGCCCAAGTGTACGAAAATTGGGAATTATGTATCGTTGACGATGCGTCTCCAGATGAAGAAGTGCGAAATATTATTAAAGAGTACGCCGCACTCGATAGTCGTATTAAATATAAGCTTTCTAAAACAAACCAGCATATAGCCGGCGCAACTAACGATGCGGTTGGGTTTGCAACGGGCGAATTCATTAGTCTTTTTGATCACGATGATATCCTGTGGCCAAATGCGCTCTACGAAGTTGTCGCCGCCTTGAATAAAGATAGGAGCATCGACTTCTTGTACAGTGATGAAGACAAAGTGACTGAGGATCGCAAGGACTACCAGGCACCATTCTTCAAACCGGACTGGAACCCTGATTTCTTGCACAGCGTTAATTACATCACCCATTTCTCAACTGTACGCAAATCGGTTTGGGATAAGGTAGGTGGACTACGCGCCGAGTACAACGGCGCACAGGACTGGGATTTGTTTTTGCGCATAACGAGTGCGACGAAAAATATTCATCACATTCCAACAATTATTTACAGTTGGCGAATTCACAGTGAATCAACTGCAATGAGTACAGACTCAAAGCCATACGTCGTAGAGGCGCAAAAGAAAGCCTTGAGCGATGACCTTGAGCGTCGCGGATATCCAGACGCTACTGTAAAGCAAGATCCAAAAAATAGCGGCTACTGGATGGTTGAATATCCACTAAAAAATAATCCATTAATTTCAATTGTTATTCCTAGTAAAAATCAATATAAAATATTGAAACGCTGTATCGATTCAATATATAGCAAGACGACATATTCTAATTTCGAAATCGTACTAGTGGATACAGGATCAACTGATCAAAAAGTATTAAATTGGTACGAAAAAGTTAAGTCTCAACACGATAACTTTAGGGTGGTTGACTGGCCAGAACAGCCGTTTAGTTATGCTCGTAGCTGTAATGAGGGTGCGAAACAGGCTAAAGGTGAGCTGCTGATGATGTTGAATAACGATACAGAAGTTATCACGCCAAACTGGTTAGAGCTGATGGCCGGAGATGCACAGCGAAAGGAAGTTGGCGCCGTCGGCTGTCTATTGTATTTCCCTGATAAAATTCATGTGCAGCACGCCGGTATTGGTATAGGGCTAGGTGGGGTTGCCGCAAACTCATTCTCTATGACAGTCAATCATGGTCTGGCGCCTAACCAGCATCTGTACTTGAACACGAGGCACAACATGACTGCTGTAACGGGCGCATGTCTTATGATTCGTAAAGAGGTCTATGACCAGATTGGCGGGTTCTCTGAAGACTTTAGGATCACATATAACGATGTTGATCTAAGTTTGCGCCTCCGTGAGGCTGGACTTTGGAATGTATACACTCCACACGTACAGTTGCTGCATCACGAGTCTATTAGCCTAGGCCTTCCTGATGAGGTTAAAAAGCGTGACACGGTTGAAATGCGCGGTGCCGTAAAACTATTCAAAGAACGATGGCAAAAATATATCGATCATGATCCGGATTTGAACCCAAATATCAATCGCGACAATGCGTTTTACGAAGTGGATACCAAAGTCGAGCGATACTAAATAGCTAATTCTGTAATATTAAAAGCTCCTATTGTGGAGCTTTTAATATTACTATCTAATTAGCGCTAGTACGCGTAGTAGGTGATGCCGTCATTCAGGAAAGTACCGTTGCCGAGTAATACCTGACGCTCGTAGGCGTCCGCTGTCAGTAAATGTTTCTTTGTTACTGGAGAGTACAGCCTATAAATTGGTTTGCTGGTTGGCGTTGCGCTGCCGTAATATGCGATGCCTTCGTCTGTCCAAGCGCCGCTACGAAGTAGTACACTTCGTTCGTTACTGTCACTTGTATACAGGTGCTTCTTCATTGGTATTGAGTATAGGCGATAGACAGGCACGGAAGTCACTGAACTGGATGTTTTCCAGGCTACGCCTTCGTAGTTATAGCCAGACTTTATCATCGAATCTCGCTCATAAACGTCTTTAGTCCAGAAGTGTCCATTTCCAGGCATTCCTGAGAATCGATAGACGAGATCTTGTCCTACCGGAGGAGCATCTTCTAGGCGCGTACCGCTTACCGACGTAAATGATTCACCTTCTATTTTGTAGCCACTGGCAATGAATGCTTCAATTTCTGCTTGGTTCGCGCTCCAAACGTGAGAATTTCGTGCCGATGAATACAGCCTCCAGACACTATAGCCACTGTTAGATCCAGGTCTATCTGCATAAAATGCAATGCCGTTGTCGCCAAAACCTTGAGTACTAATCAGGACGGAACGCTCATTGCTGCTGGTTGTCAGGAATGTCTCACCACTCGGTTTAGTCAATTGATAAACTGGAATATTTGAGGTGCGAGGAGCCGAAGTGCTCACTCCAAAGAAGGCAACACCACCATACTGGTATCCTCGCGTAACATAGCTATTGCGAGTTAAGAAGTCTTGAGTGAGCATTTGTGTGCCATTTGAAGTGTTCGTTAGCCGCCAAATGCAAGTTATCGTCGTATTTGTTGCTTCCTGGCATCCTGGCAAGTTTCCGGCAGCCAGGTTTGTCCAGTATGCATCGCCTTTCAGTCGAGCAAAAAGAGTAAATGCGCCGTAGCGAGTGTCAACGCCATCAACAGGGCCGTAATCTCGAGTGATGAGACCCATGCGCACACGTTTGCAGTCAAACATGTTCATAACGTATGGAGAGCCTTCGTATGGAGTAAGAGAGGGGCTAAAGCCGTACTTCGTTGCCTCGTTCGCGTATGCGCCGGAACGGCCGTTATAGCTAAAAAGAGTGTCTTTTATGCGGTAAACTTCTGATTCGTTCTGAGTCAGAGGGCGTTTGTTATAGTTGAGCGACCCACGATTAACGTAATCAGACTGTATTTTACTTGCCATAAAGCGAAGCTGACGTTTAAATTCGTCGTTCGATACTACGCCGGCTGGATATGGACCACCCTCGCCGTTAACGAACTGGAATATTCCCTGTCCATTGGAAGGATTTGTTTTTCCAAACGACGTTTCACGATAATGTATAGCTGCCAATAACTCCCAAGGCACGCCGGTTGCATTAGATGCCTCTTGGTATGCCTGCTTGTTCGAGTTGACGGCATTTGTTAGCCATGAGGGTAGCGATTCGGCAACAGGACTGCAGGACTCTGCAGCAAGTCTCGAGGTGGTAAGACTGTAGCCTATAGTGACGCTTGAAATAAGCAGTGCGAGTATAACTAATGTAATAACAATATTGCGCGGAATGTCGTTTCGTTCAATGAATATCATTATATTTTCTCAGCGGCGGTTGGCGTCCATTTAATGGAAATACCCTCAAGGCTGCCATATCGCTTTGTCAGATAGTCAACAACCTCAGTCTTGTATTGCTTTAACTGCGTGTTGTATTCAGTGCCTGAAATAGGGTAGAGGGTGACACTAAAGTTTTTCGTGCCGCCTTGTTCAATTTTATAGTGAGAATTTTCAATTGGATATTGCTCGTCGTTGGACGGAGCGGTAATAGGAGGGGTGACTACTGACTGCCCTGGACTGGCGGGCTGCTGTTCGTTATCCGTTGGCGTATTACCGCTATTACTACCTTCGCTGGGTTCATTCGTGTTTGAATCCTCTTTATTGTCGTCGGCTTGTGGCTCTTTTTCGTCAGAGACCTCGGACTGTTTGCTTTCGTGGCGCTGGCTTGCGTAGAAAGCACCGACACCAAATGCGGCGACGACAAGAAGAACAACGGCTATGGTAATTACGGTTCGCCTATTATTGGTAGTTTTTATGCTTTTCATGTTTTTGTTTTGTAACCTTTTATACTACTATACCATGAGGTTTATGCTTTTTAAATAGACAAGTCACTGCTTAAGTTAACTCACAGTTTATATTTTTTGCAAAAGAGGTATGATAGATAAAGATGAAATACCTCGATACTTTAAACGACAAAATGAGCCGATTTTTTTCCAAAAATATTAGCAATAAGCAGGCCTATGTAATATTTTTGGTGCTAGCATGTTTGTTTGTTCTACCTATTATCTATGCAAATGTGGATTATATAGACGACAACGCGCGCCGTTTTGGCGGGTACTATGAATGGGGTAGTTTGGGCAGGTTTGCTACCGAAGGATTAATGAAGTTCTTGACGTTTAGCGGGGGAACGATGTCTGATATGGGAATTCAACTGCAAGTTCTCGCAATCCCAGTCCTGGCATTCGCTGGATTTTTATTTACACGCAGTTTAGCGAAGTTGCGCGGAAAAGTTAGTATCGGACAGATTCTAGCAGGTGCCTTTATTGTACTAAATCCGCTACTGTTGACGAATCTATCGTTTAGATATGATAGTCTATCGATGATGATTGCATACTGCTTGGCGATATACGCGGCAACAATCGTGACGGACAAGTTCGACTGGAAGCGTTCTTTATTGGTTATAGGTTTGATCGTACTCGCGGCAGGGCTGTACCAGCCAATGATTACAGTATTTATAACTGTTAGTTTGGTGCTGTATCTTTATGATTATGCAAACGATAATCGCAAAGATATAATGAAAAGATTAATGTACGCTGCGACATTATTTTTTGCTGGCTGCGCTACTTACTTCGCGATAATTCGACTGTTCAAATTCTCTAATATAGGTGGCGAATCCAGAGGAAGTATTGTTCCGTTTAGTATCGATGGCTTGGAGCAAGTTTATAGAAATCTCACGGCAGGATATGATATATTGGCGTTATTCTTCCGAAACGGATGGGGAAAGCTTTTACTGCTAACGTTCGTGTCGGTTCTGATACTTTCCTTTGTTTTGATCCTCGTCAAGACTTTAAGGCGTGCTAAGTGGTATGCTAGCGTCGTCGCCATCCTGGTACCCTTTGTGATGGCCTTATCGATTATGGGTCCGTTTGTACTGATGGAGTCAACGATTACAGCCCAAACTCGAACGCTTGCCGCAGCTATTGGCTTAGTTGTACTTTGCGCTACTATGATCTTGTGTGTAGTACAAATCGGGTACAGGCGGCTCGCGATATTGTTAGTAGTCCCTGTTGTCGGGCTACTATATACACTTAATTTCGGTAATGTATATGCGTCTGCGCTAAAAAACCAAAGAGAGTATGATGCTGTCGTCTACGACGAAATAGATGATTACGTACTGAATAGCCCCGATATTCAAAATGCTAAAGTTGTTTATCTAGGCGGCGTGGCTGCATCTCCAAAGGTCGTCAAGGCGCAGTTCTTGAAACGACCTGCACTCCAGCGTATGGATATCAGTGGCGACAACTCGCAGTGGTATCTATGGTCATCGCTCAGAGACCAAGGTGCGCTCGCGAATATTCAATGGTATGTTTACAGTAAAGAACAAGAGATGAGTAGAAGTGAGACATGTTCATTGGAAGAGTCGGGTAGAATTCATCAGAATCCCTATTATAGTATCTATAAAAATGGCGATGCTTACTTTATCTGGCTGACGGATAGCGACTCGCCTGATAAAAATACCTTTTGCACCACGAAAAGGCTATAGGAACTTAACGCGAGAGCTTCACTGACTTCAGAATGTTTGCTGCAGCAGTGTAAGTTGGGTCAGTAAAGATACTAGTTATTGTTTCAAATGAAAGGTCTTTCTTCATAACGAACTCAGATTCATAAAAAGAGTCTACTCTAATGTCTGCGAAAATTAGATATGGAGCATCAGTTGTAATTCCCGTATCTTTCTCCGTGATGAAGTTTGAGTAGGAGAGGAGGCACTTTCCTACAGTTCCGTTCTTAATACCTAAGTAAGGCTCTCTCGCTGGTTCAAGACTGGCTTTAAAGAAGTACTGACCAGTTTCAACGCTCCGATAGACCGTCTCGGCAAAACTTATATTACTGCTCAGTTCTAGTGGCGTTGTTTGTCTTTTTACGACAGATTCGCCCTCACTTGCGCAAGCAGCTCCCATTCCACCTTGAGTATTTCGCTTTGTAATAGTGACGTCAACCTTTTGGTCTGGGCTTGTGAGTTTAACTACCGCTGAACTTACTTTCTCTGAACCAATTGGATAAGTATCTGATTTGATTGTCCACTTAGGAGGGTGAGCAAAGGACAAATTGATACCTAGGGCTTGGTCTTTGTGTGATACTAACGATTCAACCTCCGTAGTCTTTTCTGGCTCCTCCTTGTTAGGCTCGACAGATTCCGTGATATTGTTTTGATCATCCTGGGTGTTACCATGGCGATTGAGAAAAAGTAGAGAAATCAGTAGCATGACGCCTAAGACTATGATGATTACTATCAGCCATATGGATACACTTCTTTTTTTGCAATCTTCATACAGCGTGGTATACCTATATTCTCCGTGAGTTCTTATAATTTTATCTTAACATAGTCTAGTAAGTTGACGATTGCGAGAGTAGTAGGCGGAGCTATGAATCAGGGTAATTGATATTAGTTTGTCTTGGCATAATATGAAATACCTTCGAATTTCCACACTTCAGGATTATTCCAACCAATGATAGTATTTTTCTCATTCTCATCTACCGTATATAAATGTGTTTTCAATTGCTGGCTATAGAAACGGTATACCGGTTTTGTGTCAGTTTCTTGGATAGCCGAAGCACAAAACGAAACACCCTCATAGCTCCAAACGTTGACGGGGAAGTTGTTGGCTATGAAGTTTTTCTCATTTTCATCAATGGTATATAAATGCGTTTTTAGTTGTTGGCTATAGAAACGGTATACTGATTCATTAGCACTACAAGACGTGAGAGATTTGACCGTATACGACATTCCCTCGTAATTCCAGCCAGAGCCGCTCAAGGTCATATTGGGCGCGCCGCACATGTGAGCGTTATTTGCGTCATCAAAAGTAATGCGCTTCGTATCATCCGTACAGCCAGTTCGAGACCATGCTTGGATGTGAAGGTGAGATACTCCATTGTTTTGTTTTTGACCTGGCGCGGCTATAGTTCCAACAATCTGGCCAACTGTAACGCTGGCACCTTGAGAAACGGCACCATTGATATGTGTCAGCATGACGCTTATACCGCTCAAGCTATTGAGGCATACACTTCCCGAACCAGACACGTACCATGCAACAGTACCACTAAAAGGTGCTCTGATATTGCGGCCAGAGGCTGAGTTGTCACAATTCGGACCGCCCGAAATGTCCAGTGAGATGCTACTAGTTCCGGTATGCGTGCCGCGACTATTATTGTAACCTTGGCAAATGTTCCATGCAGAACCAGCATCAAATGGAGACTCGATATTACCGGGAGCTGCATTTGCGCTTGAAGGTGTAGCGATCGAGGCGAGTGACGTAATCAAGGCGAAGATTAGTGTGTATTGAACGATTTTTTTTAACATGTGTTTATGTAATACTTTTCTAAGAATATATTAACATGCTTATGTTAAAAATGCAAATACTCAATGTGCTTTATTAGAGGAGGTAGTCGCCATAGCCAGACTTTTTCAGAGGTTCTGCAAGCGATGCGAGTTGATCACCTGAGATATATCCCTCTTCCAGCGCTACCCCCTCTGGACTTCCTATAATCTGACCAGTACGTTTCTGCAGTACTTTTACATAGTCAGCTGCGTCGGTCATGCTGTCGATTGTACCTGTATCAAGCCACACGTCACCGTCATCAAGCGTCGTTACCTTTAACTTCCCGCGACGAAGGTATTCTTCATTTACGCTTGTTATCTCGATCTCGCCGCGTTCACTTGGAGTAACGTTCTTGGCAATTTCTACTACATCGTTGTCATAGAAATATAATCCAATGACCGCATAGTTTGACTTTGGTTGCGCTGGTTTTTCTTCGATTGAGATTGCCTTTCGGTTCTCGTCGAATTCTACGACGCCGTAGCGTTCTGGGTCAGATACTTGGTAGGCGAACACGATGCCGCCATCTGGATCAGTACATTTTTTGAGCGATTCACTGAGTCGGCGTCCCTGGAATATGTTATCGCCGAGTACGAGGGCTACCTTGTCGTCGCCAATAAATTCTTCGCCGATGATGAATGCCTGTGCTAGTCCGTCGGGTGATGGTTGAACGGCGTATTGTAGGTTAATGCCCCATTGTGAACCGTCACCGAGTAGGCGCTGGAACTGATGCTGGTCTTCTGGGGTGGTGATGATAAGGATATCTTTGATACCTGCTGACATTAATGTTGTCAGAGGGTAGTACACCATTGGCTTGTCATAGATTGGCATCAGCTGTTTACTGATCCCTTTTGTGATTGGCCACAAACGTGTGCCTGATCCACCGGCTAGTATTATACCCTTCATATGACAAATGCTCCTCGATAAGAATTAACGTTCATGTGTAGATATTATAACATGACGAAGTCGCAGTGTAATTGTATGTGAGTCGAGGCTACATAATGTGTTTACTTTGTTATGATAACTATATGACAAAATCTCTTCAAAAGCACAATACCAAGATTCGTATGATTATTGTTATGCTGATCGTAGTGTCATTAGGGGTGATCTTTGGCTCGATTTTATGGAGTAGAAATGACGATCGGCAAGATCAGGCTTCATCCGCCAAGGAGGAAGTTCCAGCCCCCGTCGAAGCCGAAAGTAAGAAAAGTGAAGAAATAGAGGTTGAGAATGAGACAGTTGTTGATGATTGGGGCGTAGGATTTGAACACGTGGGCAGCCTTCATTCGACAAGCGTAACTTCTGAGCTTAGGAGCGGTGGCGAAGGTGCGCCGGAGCATTATGTATTTACTACAGACCGAATACGCGAGCTTGGCGGAAGGTGTGTTGGCCGACCATTTGGCGATACAGTGATACTTACTAGGTATCAAGAAAAGCCCGTGGCAGTGCCAGATGGACAAATAATTAACGAGGATGCGTTGCAAGGGTATTATTATGTGGTGTCTTCCCCGATCGTATCTTGCAGTGGTGTTGATGCAAACGGCGCAGTGAGAGCGCCATCTCAGGTAGAGACTGACGATAGGGCTGCTTTGAAGCAATCAATTAGTGAGCTTAAAGTAGTTGAGTAGCTCAGAGGTTAGTTAGCCAAAGATAGGTAATCTCTTCATCAGATTTATCGGACAGAGAGTATACTTCTTTTGCAATGTCAGCCCAACTGACCGATAGGCCTTCGTTCGATAGGTTGTACGTGCCATAGCTAGCGCCCGATTCTAGTAGATGCTTTATTCCCGCCGCTAGGTCGGATGTAAAGGTGAGTCGACCGATTTGGTCGTCAACAACGCTAGGTTTGATGTCGCGATCGGCGAGCGACTTCATCGTCCGCACAAAATTATTTCCGTCACCAACAACCCATGTAGTGCGAACGGTGTAATGACGAGGAGTAGTCGAAGCTGCAATGTCGCCAGCTGCTTTGGTCTGACCGTAAATACCTAGCGGTGAAAACGCCTCATCTTCGTTATGGATTTTTTGCGTTCCATCAAACACGTAATCAGACGATACATTAACAAGCGTCAGATTGAATTCAGTAGCGACCTTAGCCAAGTTGGCTACCGCATTGCCGTTTGCGAGCCACGCTGCAGCGCGTCCTTCGGCGGTCTCGGCGGTGTCGACGGCGGTGTATGCAGCAGCGTTAATGATTGTGCTATAATCTCGCCATCTGCGCAGGGATGTAATGTCGCCACTGATATCGAGTTCTTTGCGGGTAACAAATTCTGCATCTGGGAATTCAGCTCTCAGCGCTCGGCCTAATTGGCCGTTTGCGCCAGTAACGAGAATCTTTTTCGCTGGGAGCGCAGAAACATCTGCGAGTACTGGGTGGGCCTTATCCTTGTCCGACACTTCGCATTCATTGAGTGGGATAGGCCAGTCAATTCCGAGGGATTCGTCAAACATACTAACGAATGCGTACTGTGCATTCGGTGACCAGTGGTCGTTTACCAGGTAGCTATAGACGGTGTCGTCCTGCAGGGTTTGATAGCCATTAGCAACGCCTGCTGGCACAAAAATAGCCTTGGCCGGGTCGAGTATTGTCGTAAAGACTGTGCCGTACGTTGGGCTGTTTTCACGAATATCTACCCAGAATCCAAAGATTTCACCTTTACCAAGTGATACATATTTATCCCACGGTTCGGCGTGAATGCCACGAGCAACGCCACGTTTGTCATTAAACGAAAAATTGTTTTGTACTGGCCCGAAATCAGGTAGTCCGATAGCTGTCATTTTTTCTCGTTGCCAGTTTTCTTTGAACCAACCACGACTATCACCATGAACGGGTAAGTCGAAAACGACAAGTCCAGGAATGCTAGTTTCGTGCGCTTGTAATGATTTACTGAATTTTAGGTCGTGAGATGTATCTGACATATGTGATTATTATACCATTTAGCTATTGCGCCGTGGGTGTGTCCTGATTATTTTTAATTATATACTTCTGAGCCAGGTATATGCCGGTGATGCTTTGACTATCATTGATTTCACCATCTTCAATCATGGTGTCGACAGTATCCATGTCAAAGAATTTTGCTTGATCGATCTGTTCATCTGAAGTTTCTCGCTCGCCGGTAAATGATAGTTCACGCGCGAGGTATACTGTCATTCGTTCAGTCATAAACCCATTACAGACGCGAGTTACACCTAATTTTGTCCAATTTTGCGCTAAAATGCCCGTCTCTTCTTCTAATTCACGCTTTGATGCGTCAATTGGGTTTTCATTGTCGCCGCCACCGCCGGGTAATTCCCAGTTCCATGACTGTGCAGGATAGGCAAATGTCCTCACTAAAAATAGCCGATTTCGTTCATCCACTGTCGCAATCATGACTGAATCATTTGATTCGAGTACGCCATAAATACCATCATCGCCAGTTGGCGTGATGACCGTGTCTTCGCGGACTTGCATCCAGGGGTTTCTATACTTGATCTGCGAAGCAGTAATTTTCCAAGGTTTGTCTGTTCGCATTCTTCTATGCATCCTCTTGTGGTGAAAAGTCTTTTTTGAATACTGATGTTTCGCGAATTTGAGCGCCGTTTTTTGCATAGAATGCATGAGCAGCTGTTCGACTGGGGCGAGATGTGAATTCGAGGTCGACAGAACGTTCCTGACACCAATTTTCCATTGCACTCCATAGTGTCTGGCCTATGCCGCGTACGACAGCATTTGGGTCTGCGACAAAATCTTCTAACCAAGCCTTGCTGCCCGCACCGGCGCCCATGATAATACTGAGTGTTGCTGCACCAACGATACGTTCGTCATGGCGAGCGACAAATTGTTCGTGGTGTGGCGATTCGATAATTGTCGTTAGCCGATCTTTTGGAATAGGCTCATCGGTAAAGTCGGCCGATAAATGCGGCATTAGTCGTCCAATACTCGCAGCGACGTCGTCGCTGTATGTAGCGAGGCGCTCAACGTGAATTGCGGGAGTGGATTGTTCGCCGGCCACGCGCTTACTGGCCTTGCTCTGCGTACTTTGCTTCGACTTTGGCTTTTTCGTTTTTCCACCATTCATCATTCTGACGATACCAGTCGATGGTTGCCTGCAAGCCTTCGCGCAGGTTAGTGTATTTCGGCGTCCAACCTAATTCCTCGCGTAGTTTTGTCGCATCGATCGCATAACGCATGTC
>SEAL01000043.1 GCA_004145215.1 Chloroflexota bacterium
AGAATAATTAAAAGTAATGATGCTGCAAATAGCTTTCCAGCCCTACCGCTTTTGGTGCTCGGGTTTTTTTGGATCTTTCCGGCTGGCGGCATAGGCTGCCCAGCGGTAACCGGTCGCGGCAATCCCTGCTCGGTAGGCTTTTCGGACTTTTCAGGCATTTCTGGTGTATCGTTTTTCATTTACCACTCCTTATTTTATGCTAATAATATCAGGTGCTTCTGATAAAAATCTTAGACTGCGCCGATACTAACTGAGTTGAATAACAACAGGAGTATCGCAAGTACACTGATTGACAGTAGCGATGGCATCACTACATCAGCAACACGGACGACACCGTGTTTGGCGTACGAGCTATAAAAGCGCTCCGCCAAGAATCCTAGGGCAACGATCAACAATGCTACTTGCGGCAACAACACGCCTTCTACCCCGGGTAAACGGTAGGCAATAGTCCAGTGATACGCCAACCAGCCAATTTGTGCGACGACAAATCCCCATACTAGGCTCAGGAACGTTACCTGCTCTTCAGAGTACGCGCTAAGCACGTGACGTGCTGTCGTATAGCCGATCAACCACATTAGGAGCACAACGACGACTGCAGGCCATTCGTACGAGCTCATAAATAGTGCCGTCACGCCAACTCCCTGTGCGACACCTGCTTGCGCAACAACATAGGAGCGCTTTGTCCGAGGTTTCAGAATCAACAACCATGCGATGTACGCGAGCGTCAAAGCAATTTGGATGAAGATACCGTTTTCACCCATAGCTTTACCGATTGACGACAAAATCACAACTAGCCCTAGGCTAACGATTAAATCGACCATGTTCGATTGGACGTGAGCAAACCAATAGCGTGGACGAACCGCCAATATACGCCACTTACTGAGGATAACAAGCGCGAATGCTGGTAGCGGCGATGCGACAGCCCAGACAACCAACAATATGGCGACAGCAAGTCCTACATTCAAGAGGATATAGATGAGCTCGCTAAATAACGAACGACGCTTTACGACACGTAAAAATTCCATAAACTTTACTCAGTATACCACATGTACTACTGTGTACCGGTGGTTGACGCTGCTCCGATAATGATAATAAAGTCCGTCCCGGCAGCGACAGCAACAGGCGGCTCGGTCGTCAGTAATGCTGCGCCATAGATCTCTTTTAGCTTTGCCGCTGTTGCTGTTTTTTCAGTAGTGATCTGATAAATCTTTGCTTTACCATAATCACCATCGGGTGCGTTGGCGATCGAACTAACGATAATTCCTTGATCTTGTAGTTTTGTTGATTCGGTCTGCGCGGCACCTGCAACGCCCGAACCATTCAGAACAACGACCGATGCTTTTTCTTTGGTGATTGGGTTGTTGCTGAGGTTTTCCATAAGATAGGCACGTAGGTCACTGTAATTATAGAGTCCTGCAGCAGGTTGCACGATACTCATCCCGCCAGCATTACCTGTCGACATCAATGCTAATTCGGTTTTTTCATCGTTGAACGGTAGTGACTTTATGTCTTCTTGTTTGACCGAGTTGCCTAGATCAACGAGCGTACGAATTTCGGCAGTTTCGAATGTTGATCGCAGGTTATCGCCAACCGCATCAATCAAAGAAGTCACTTTGCCGATGTTTGATAATGTTCCCGCGCTAGTTGCTTTCTTTTGGATCGCTTTGATCACCAGCTGCTGGTTTTTTTCACGGTCAAAGTTTGACTGCTCTAGTCCGTAGGTTGGCGCTCGGTCGCCGCGGGCCATCGTAAAGTACAGCGCGTGCTCGGCGTCCATCTTGACTTCCCCGTTAGGGAAATCAATAAAGTGTCCACTCGGCGGACAGCGGCGTATTCGCTCGGCACGACTCACCTTTCGGTCGCCTTCGCCACACTTCCAGTCAAAGTTACTATCCATAACACCGTTTGGATTTCGACTCTGGACATTTACCGTAATACCACCGACAGCAGATACTAACTGGCGAATAACAGTATGGTTCAGGTTAACGCCATATTGAATATCCATTCCGAAGATGTCACCAACAAATGACGCAGAACCCTTTAATGCTGCCTGTAGGTTTTCTTTACTATCGCCCTCTTTTATACAGCTATAGTACTCGTTAATTTTGCCAGCATACCCACTGTTGCAAGCGCGACCGAACTTAACATATAAATCCCTTGGAATACTAACCAAGTAGGCATTTTTATTTTTCTGATCAACACTCAGGATCATCATCGAATCGGTCAAATCTGCCCCGCCGTGATTTGCATCGTCGTCAGACGTACCTAACACTAGAATGTTACTACGGCCGTTACTATCCTGTTGCAACGGTTTGTTCTGGAATACATCGAGAATATTACCATTTAGCACCTGGCCACTCGCCATCAATGCCTTGACGCCAACATAACCACCGATAGCCACCAATAGTACAATCAACAGGATTGCAACTCGTTTGATAATTTTTCGTCGCTTGGCTTTTTGCTCGGGAGACTTTCGTCGCTTTTGTTTTTTGTTCGCCTCATCACCCGATGTATCAATACCCTTTAATGATTCGTCTATTTCAGAACGATTAATGCCGACTTGGCGGCGCGCTGGCTCGGCATGGTTAGTGGCAGCACCTGCAGTATGCAGTTCGCGTAGTGTTGTGTGATTAAGTTTCGTAGGCTTGGCGTCCGCTGTATGCAAACCGCCCACCTGCGCACCAGATCGACGCGGAACAAACCCGTCTATAGAATGTTGCTGTTTTTTCATAAATACTCACTCTACTATACAAAATTTTTATTCAGTTGGAAATCGCTAAATGCTTTTGTTTTTGCTGAGTTGCTAGGATATTGGATTCATCTGCTATATAGTAAATAAGAATGGAAGCATCATTTTCTCAGCGTCACCCCCTATTAAAGGACATCTTTGGTCTGCTCATTTTTGCCCTCGCGGTCCTTGCGGGAACACTCCTAATCAACACGTTTATTTTTCGTAGTTTCAACGTTGAAGGCCCTAGTATGGAAAAAACACTTTATACGGGCGACCGCCTTATCGTTAATCGACTCCCCGTGACTTGGTCACAGTTACAGAATAAAGAATATATTCCAGACCGCGGCCAAGTAATCGTATTCAAGAATCCGCTATTCACTAGCGGCGGTAAGGACGAGTACATCGTCAAACGTGTTATCGCCTTTCCTGGCGAGCGCGTCGTATTAAAAGACGGTAGCTACACGGTCTATAACAGTGAGAACCCAAATGGATTTAACCCTGACGATCAGAATAATGGCGAACCCGGTAGTCCGACCACCGGCGAAGTCGACACAATTGTTGCCGATGGTACATTGTTTGTCAGCGGCGACCACCGTGAGGGCGGATTCTCGTTCGATTCACGCAACGGTCTAGGCACAATTCCATTCTATGACGTCGTTGGACCTGTTGGCATGCGCATATTCCCCTTCCAGAACGCACGAACATTCTAGCGACCAACCAGACAATAGTAAAATGACTCGCATACATGCGAGTCATTTTACTATTGGAATAAGTCGCTTATGAATCCAGCATCTTTTGAATACGCTCGAAGTCTTTGCCGTTTTTAAAGCCAATGACAATTTGACCCGCACCGCGAGTATTAGTGCGGATTTTGACGTCGGTCGAAAAGCGTTTTGCAATACGGTCAACTTCAGCACGGTGCGGCAGTTCTACGACCTTGCGCTCTTTTTCAACGACAGACGCATCTGCCTTTTTCAGCTGCACGATATATTGTTCGATACGCCGAGCGCTCCACTCTTCTTTGAGAATGGTTGGGAGTATTTCCTCGATGATTTGAGGATCCAAATTGATCAATGGACGCGCTTGACCCTCACGCAATTTGCCCTCGGCAATAGCCGTCCGTACACTTTCAGGCAGCCGTAATAGACGAAGTGTGTTGCTAATTGCACTGACGGATTTACCGCCAACTCGGTGGCCGATCTCATCCAACGTTAGATTGAATTGATCACGTAACTTCAGGTAGGCTGTCGCCGTTTCTAGCACGTTCAAATCTTTACGCTGCAGGTTTTCGATCAACGACAGCTCTAATTTGTGTTGATTGCTGAGCGTACGGACTATGGCCGGGATCTTGTCTAGTTTTGCGATCAGTGACGCACGATAGCGACGTTCACCAGCGACAATTTGGTACTTGCCGGCATGCGGGGTTACGACGATTGGTTGCAGAATACCATGCTCTGCAACAGATGCGGCTAGCTCACTCATTGCCGTTTCGTCAAATAGGCGTCGCGGTTGGTCAGGATCGGCGACAATTTCCGTTAATTTGATATGACGAAGTTCACTAATCTGTTCGTCCTGCGATGCAGTCGGATCAAATGATTCATCCAATAATTCCGTTGGTATGAGTGACGAAAAGCCACGTCCTAGTCCAGTTTTCTTAGCCGACACGTTCCATCACCTCCTTCGCCACAGCTTTGTATGCCCTCGCCCCTTTACTCCATCGATCATATGCGCCAACAGGGTTGGGTTCATGCTCTTTCGAACCAGTTTCATCGTTTCTAGTAGCTGTCCTAGGCCTTCGAGCGCATAAAATTCAGCCTGCACGGGCAGCAGCACATGTTTTGCGGCAATTAATCCATTGACCGTCAGCAAACTGAGGCTTGGCGGGCTATCGATAATAATATAGTCGTATCCTTCGACGGACGCGATAGCAGACTTCAAACGTGTAAACTTTCGCTCTGCACTAGCGAGCGCAACTTCTGTATCCGCCAGGTGCGGCGTTGTTGGGGCTAGATATAAGTTTTTATGCTCGGTAGGAATGATGACATGCGCTAATAACTTTTGTTCCGTCATAACATCCGCCATTGTCGATTCAAGCGCCTGTTTATCGACACCTAGACCACTGGATGCGTTCCCCTGCGGATCCAGATCCACGATCAGCACCTTGTGCCCAGCCTTTGCAATATAATACGCCAGATTGACGGCTGATGTCGTTTTACCGACGCCACCTTTTTGATTCGTTACAGCAATAACGGTCGTCACTGTTTATTTCCCCTATCCATTTGCTTTATTATACCACGAGCATTAGCTGTTTGCTGCGGATTATATACGTATTGAGATGCGATAAAATAAATAAACTCCCTACTATTAGGGAGTTTATTTATAGTGCAATAATGCAACTATTTAATTGAAGTAATTTCAATCTTTGAGTATTTTTGGCGGTGACCGTTTTCTTTGTGAACACGCTTTTTCGCTTTGTAACGAATAACACGAATTTTTTCACCTTTTACGAGGTCTTCGACGACCGTTGCTACTATCTTCACACCTTTGACCGTTGGTGTGCCGACAGTGGTTTTATCACCGTCAATAACCAACAATGCATCAAGAGTGAGCTCTTTAGTTCCTTCCGGGAGGAGGTCCACCAGGAGGGTCTCTTTTTCGGTAACAATAAATTGTTTGCCACCGATCTTAACGACCCGGAATCACCTGCACTCCGCCGCCGGCTAGTACATACTGATTGATAGGTTCGGTGATCAGGAACTCGCCTGAAACATCCAAATTCGTATAGTTATAGATCTGAGTCAGCAGTTCGTAGTTGAGGATGAATTTACTGACATTAATGTAATTGCTGGGCGCTTGTTCGATAGCGGGCTTTTCAACAATCTTTTCAAACATGCCTGTGTCTTCCTGGAATTGAATAACACCGTAACGATTCACTTGTTCGTGCGGTATTTCGACAGCCAGCATAGAATTTCCACCTTGCGGTGTCGCTTCGATCTGCCGTAATAACTCAGACGAGCCATCGGCATTATAGATAAAGTCATCACCCATCAACACGGCAACAGATTCACCCTTTTGTAGATATGGAACACACAAGCCGACAGGGATTGCCGTGCCATATTTTGAATTCGAATCCTGTTCGACGTAGTGAAACTGTACGCCTTGCGGTGGTCGCACTAAGTCGATCATGTCTTGACGGCCGTTGTAGGTCAAGTACTGATCGAGTAGCTGATTGTCGCTAAAGTACTGCTGCAGTTGTGTGCTGCCTTTGCTAATCACGAAATAGATATCCGTAATGCCCGCCTGCAAACAATCACGCACGATGTAATCAACCAGTGGTCGATTGCCAATTGGCAGCATACACTTTTCGATCGCTTTTGTAATTGGCAGTCGCCTAGTTCCCCATCCGGCTACTGGAATAATTGCTTTTGTTACTGACATATTAAATCTGGCCTCCGCTATACATAATTACAATAATAACACTGAAACTGGACAGTGCGATAGCTTTGTATAGTCCATGATGACGATACCACGTCCGTTGCAGAGGTTTTGGCAATCGGTTGCGGCTGGCATGCGCGACAATTGCAACACCGATGACGACGAGTATCAATAGCAAGCTTCCAATCGCCGTTGCGGGCAATGCCTGGAATTTTTGCCCAATACTTGCAACAAGACTGGTATTACTGGATGGCAGCGCAAATGATGTATCCACGCCAGCTACCGCTCCAACCTGCACAGGTGCGCCATAAAGCGCGACTACCAAGGTTGAATTTCGCCCATTTAATTCACCCTCCACGACAGCAAATCCAACATCCTGGTATGCCTGCCCAAGTACGTTTTCACGATGAGCAGGAGATGCCAGCCATGCACTCGTGACAGCTTCTGGAGTGGTGAAATCTTTTGCCAAATTCTCGCCCGCTTTACTGTAGTCGTATTGCACGTCAGCAAACCACTTCCATGGTTGCACTCCTGTGGGTGATTGATGCGCCCAGTACTGACTATTGATCATGTCGTGCGCTTTTGCATAAGCGGCATCGGTTAGTTTTTGGTTCAGCTGTAAATCACTTAGTCCATCTTTTTCGCGTGCTTGGTTGGTCGTCGCCAGTAATCGATCCGACGTAATTATCGCCTGCTGACCCAACACATCACCCGTCGTCGTAACGTTGTGCAAAGCAAAGAGTGAAAACAATGCTATGACCAGTACACCTAGCCCATAGCGACGCACTGCATGCGGGCGAAAATGGTTAGCTTTGTGCGGAACGACGGCTAGCCTGACCACCCTCCGTGCACGAGAATGGAGTGTTGGTTTTTTTATTGTTTGTTTTTTAACCACAATAATTATAGTGTACGACGTTTATAACAAAAAAGCGAGCAGCCTTCGCTGCCCGCTTTTCATCATTGGATTTGCAACTATAGCGTTGGGTTGTCGCTGTTACGTCGCTTTAATCCAGCCAGTAGCCACCATAGACCAGCAGCAAGTGCCGCTAGGACAACATACCAGTACCATGCGACGCCAAAGACCTTCCAGCCTTCTGATGATGCGTCGACTGGATTAGCTGCCTGTGCAACGTTCTGGCGCGTATCCTGCGCACCTAATACTTCAGGAGTGACGACAGCATTCGCTTGTCCATCAGCGTCTGTCGCGCCAGTAATCGCACCAGCTGCGTTACCGAATACTGCAGCAGTAATTGGATTCAAAACACCAGTGATCGGTGTCGCAACGCGAAGGAGCGGACTGGAACCTTGATTTGAATTAGATGCACCGCCA
>SEAL01000107.1 GCA_004145215.1 Chloroflexota bacterium
ACATTCCCGGCATGTACGATTCTGTAACAGCAACTCTGACGGAGTTAATTAGCGATAAGACATACTTATTCGCCACTGCAGGCATACTATGCGTGACGCTCGTCAAAAAAATCAAACAACACAGCGAGCAATAACACCTACAAGGTGTAACCTTGAATTTGAATGTTTTATTGTATGATATCGATTATTTCGTGAAATTCGGTGATTGTAAACGTTGGTTTTAATTCCTGCAGCTGCAATTTGTCGTAAAATTTTTCGTGCTCTTTTGGATAAAATAATATCGAATCAATTCCTGCGTTTACAGCGGCTCCGATATCTTTGTCAGAATCACCGATCATGATCGCGCTCGCAGTATTTGCGCCGATCAGCTGTAAAGCTTTCTCCAACGGCTCTGCGTGAGGCTTGTGAAGTATCGTATCTTCGTGAGTGACGATGGCGTCGAACAGATGTGTCATCGAGTATTTTTGCAATATCGGCAGAACATTTTTACTAGGCGAACTCGTGATCAGCGCGGTTTTCTTGCCTAATAATCGCAACTGACTCAACACTTCGATCGCATTCGGATATAATTCAACACCCATCAACATCCGCTTTGCGATTTCATCCGCTTCTTGCATAACGACTTCCGGATCCGTAATTCCCAGCGTCTTCATATAATCATTAAACACACCAAAACTGGCAGCAATCTGATTATCACGAAATACTACACCTTCCCTAGTCAATTCGATTGTTTTGATGCGACGATCCAGCGAACTTTCTTTACGTTCGATTAATTCTAATTTTGACAGTTTGTCGACAATGCCAGTGATGTATGACGCATCGCAACTGATCATACATGACAGCTGATTCATCGGTATCTGCGTTTTTGGCTGCAGCAACAACATTGCTTGCATCTGACTAGGCGTCACGCCATGTTGCTCTGCTACCAGCGCGATATCATGCTTGATCCTAGACGCCAGCAGTGTGATCTGCCAATATGGATTGCCGGTTAGTTCGTCAGTCTTCATATATTCATTATACATTATTTTGTAAATACTTGACAATATAAACTATTTACAAATACAATGATTAATATACTAAACATATCAGGAGGGTACGTATGTCCACGTCTCGAAATAAAATAATAGTCCTCGTACTACTGGCATTGACGCAGTTTTTAGTAGTGCTCGACAGCTCTATCGTCAATGTCGCACTACCGGCAATCAAAGAATCGCTAGGATTCAGTGACGGATCTTTGCAGTGGATCCT
>SEAL01000004.1 GCA_004145215.1 Chloroflexota bacterium
CACGTTTCGGGTAGTGGCGTCACCGACACAACTGGGCTAACTCCTGCCGAAGAGGCTGACTTAGATCAAGCATTAATTGACACCTACGCCCGCGCCGGGATCACTAGCGATCCACTAACACATAGTTCACTTCCACCAACGATGATGGACCTATACGACACGCTCGTGCACATGGAAGGCAGTGGCCCATCACTGGCACAGCGTCTGCGTAAATATACGACCGGAACATTCGCTGGTATATTCAGCCAACAATCGAACATTGATATCAATAACCAAATGGTGATTTTCAACATCCGTGACCTCGAAGACGAGCTGCGTCCTGTCGCGATGTACATCGTCCTGTCGCACATTTGGAACGTTACACGATCGCACCTAAAAAAGCGCATGCTGATTGTGGACGAGGCCTGGCAGTTGATGAAGTATGAAGATTCAGCGAATTTCCTGTTTAGCCTAGCGAAACGTGCTCGTAAATATTACCTAGGCGTCACGACAATCAGTCAGGACGTTGAAGACTTTATGGCCAGCAAAATGGGCCGTGCAATCGTCGCCAACAGCTCGATGCAGTTATTATTAAAGCAATCTCCGAGTGCAGTAGATGTATTATCGGACGTATTCAAATTAACCGACGAAGAGCGCAAACGCCTCGCTAACTTCCCGGTAGGGCAGGGACTATTTTTCGCCGGATCAAATCACGTCCACGTTCAGGTCGTTGCATCACGAACCGAACATCAGTTAGTCACGACGAACCCTGTTCAGCAGATGCAAGAAGAAGAACAAAAGCGTCTGCAGGAAATTGCACGACAACGCGCAGCACAAGAAGCCGCCGCCCAGCAAATGCAACTGTAGTGAGAATTTAGAAAAACGAAACACTAAAGAAACATGCCTAACCTAAAAGAATTATTGGAGCGAGAGAACCAAGCGGGAAATCAAGAGGATGGCCAGTTTAACGGTGCCCCAGGTAGGCAGAAAAATCAAGCATTCGACGACATCGCCCGCAACACCGAACAAGAAGATTTCAATGATATCATGGACCGAAATCTTGATCATGACAGCCCACTCCGTACAGATTCACATGGCGATACGGTACAAAGAAACTATAACGCCGACGATTCCAGCGAGAATATTGATGATGTAAAATCACAAGAAGAATCGAGCTTATTCAAAGGCAATGGGCAAGATACTTCTAATAGCTCGGGCGGTTTTGGCGGTAAGTTAAAAGGGTTTGTTAAAAAGAAAGGGCCAACTGCAGGTATCGTTGGCTTACTTCTAGGCGGCATGGCAGGGTTCACATTACTACTTTCACCAGCAGCACTACTTGTCGCTATTGAAAAAGCCGTCACGAACGATGGCTCTGACTCGTCGAGGACCAACGGTGTTATGCGAAGAGCATACATTGGCAATGTTCTGAGTAGTACCAAGGACGACAAGCCTTGTGAAGGTTCAAAGGTAAAATGCAAGTTCAAGAGCATCGGGGACAAACAGCTTGATAATTGGAAGAAGTTGGGATTCAACATAGAATCCACCAAAGATACAAAAAACGGCAGAAACAAAGTTACAAAGATTACATTTCCTGATGGCAAAGAGGTAAATAACGGAAAAGAATACCACGGCCACATAGACAAGAATGTGAACGCAAACCGAAGTTCAAACCGCGTACTAAATTTGCGGTCTTTTGCATTTATGGATGCGAAGTTTAACAGTGTGCTAAAAAAGTTTAATATTTCAAAAGGTAACATCCTGAAATCTTCCAATAGTCGCGATAAAGCAGAACGTAAAGCTGCAATTGATAAATCCTTTAACGAGAATGTGGGCGCTGGTGAAGACAAGCAGGGTGGAATAACTAAAGTACGGGCAGCACTCGATAAAGCAAAGAAGACACCAGGTCTTCAGCGAGGTGTTAAAAGTATTGGCCCTACTAGCTCGGCCATCGCAATTGCATGTACCGCATACAATACCGTACGTGTAACGAATGCGCTTGTAAAAGCCGAGCTGATATACCAGCTGATTGCTTTTGCTTATCCTTTTGTACAAGCCGCCTCCCAAATTCAAGATCAAGGAAATATTGAACCTGAAGTTACTGAAAATATTGGTGACCGGTTGACATGGTATGACAAAAAACGAACCAACGACGATGGCACTCCAAATGAAAAATTTGGTTTAACAGCAACAGATTCTCAGGGTCTTCAAACCGCATTAAGCGGAGACTACAGTGCTTTGACAGATTTTGCAAAAACATATACTACAGGATCAAGTCTTTACGCAATCGCAGGATCACAAGTTATCAGAAATATACAGGACACATTAGGTAAGGATAATATCCGGTCTGTTTGTATAGGCAACAGCTACGTAGGACTAGCATCGAGTGCGACATGTCTCGCAGGTCCATGGGCTGCAGCTCTGTGCGTAGGTTTATTGGCGCTAGTGTGGACTGCAGGACCTTACGTTATCGATGCGATCATCGACAAGTTATCCGACCCCGCGATGAAAGCAATCGCTAACGCAAATCTTACTTCGGACCTCAAAGGAGTGGATGCAGGAAATGCATTAGCTGCAGGTATCGGCTTGATGCTCTCCTATAATAGTCTTGGATCTGGCAATCGTCCTGTTAAAGATAAAGATAATGGTGGAGTTAATCAAGTTAAGCAGTTTATTACTGCCACAGACCCAGAGTACAATCGCCAAGTCGAACTTGCCAAGTACGAAGCAAAAGATACTCCATTCGATATGTACAATCAATACTCCTTCGCAGGAAGACTTGCCGTCGCTATGAATCCATACAATTCAGGGGCGAGAGCAGGCTTTGATAAAGCAGCTAATATGCTTGCCGTGCTAACCACTCCGCTATCAATGCTATCAACAACCGCCAGCGCGTTACATAGTCAGCCATCTATGATGACTGCAAACGACAAGACATTAGAAGGTAGAATGAATAACTGTGGAGATGTTGATATGGCCGATACCGGTCTAGGCTGCGACTGGTCTGGTCGCCTGATTGGATTTTCATCGCCGAACTTTTTAACAATGGCCTCGAATCAAGCAACCGAGGATGTAGCTGAAATAGATAGCGTAACTGACAGGTTAATTGCCGCAAAAGACATTGATGATGACGGAAAGCCTGTAAAGATGGACGAAGACATCGATGATATGAGCGAATACGCAAAATACCGTAAATTCTGCACCGAACAAAGGACTGATTATGTCGGTACATCATCCATCCCAATTGAAGAGGGTAGCGAAGCAGATCAGGATTGGTACGATGGAAAAGCGTGCGCATACGGAAACGCTGAAGTCTCCGAATCAAGGTTAGACGACTTCGCATTCTACTTTAACTGGTGCGAACGGCAATTTCCTGCCGCTGAAGGACTTTCGACAACAGATTGTTGGAGCGACTCTGCTACGCCGAGCGCACCAACCGGCAATGCTGGCGGCTCGATTCCTGCGAATGGCCCATGGGGGTGTCCGGTAAATATTAACGCTGGCGGCGTCATGACGCAGGCTCAGCATGATATCGGCAATGGGACAGCATCAGGTGTTGATTATGGATATGGCGGCAACCCTATAGGACCACCGGCCGGAATTTATGCAGTACGCGATGGCACCGTCGTCGAGGCGGGTCCAGCTAGTGGTTACGGTAACTGGGTTATGATTCAACATGAAGAGAACGGGCAGCCTATCTATAGTTATTATGGTCACATGCAATCGCAACACATTTATGTGAAGGTTGGAGATTCAGTCAAGATTGGGCAACACATAGCCGATCAGGGAAGCGAAGGGTATAGTTCGGGTCCTCATGTCCATGTTGGGTTAAAGATGAGCTCTGGCCCGACAGCACAGGACTATGAAACAAGGTTCATGGCGGCATGTCAATAATATTTCGAACAGGTTGGCAGTTACGTCATAGGCTATTTTATGCAAGTAGCGTAGTACTCATGCTTTTTTCACTTGTCAGTCCGGTTCAAGCGAGAGACTTACTTTTCCGCGCTAATAACGACGTACTTTATTCGGACGACTGTGCACCATCAACCTCGGGATCTGCGACACCAAATGCGCCAGGTACTCCAGGAACACCAACAGGTACTTTCACCGGGGGCGGTGATTGCGGAGATCAAGGTTATGGATCTGGTGCGCGTAATTCTCAAGCAAATAAAGATACGATCTGGAAGTATTTCAAGGATAAAGGTATGTCCGACACTGAAGTAGCTGGTATCATGGGGAATATTCAAACTGAATCCGCTTTCATGCCAGATGCAGTTAACTCTATCAACTGCAAGGGAATTGTACAGTGGTGTTTTGGTAGGGCTGATGCAATGGTTGCAAAAGCAGCGGAACAGAATAAAGACTGGCGTTGTCTGCAATTTCAATTGGACTACATTTGGTATGAGATAAACGACACGGCAGAAAAGCAAGTGCGGGACCCACTAAGTAAGGCTTCTACACCTGAAGAGGCGGCAATGGTATTTGCACGAGTTTTCGAACGGCCTGGTGAAAGCGAATATGCCACCCGAGACACGAATGGGCGTGCTGTGTTTGATGAATACGGCGGAACCCCTGGTGGAGGTTCGACAAGTAGCCCTGCCGCAACTCAAACAGGCGACACAAGTAGTAGTAAGTCGTCAGACTGTCTAGATGCCGCTGCAGGCACTGCGGAATCTAGCCCAAAGGGCAGTCTCGCTGACGGTGAATGTTCTGCACTCATCGAACGTATTAAGCAATTAAAGGCAGAGGGCAAACTCGTCCTAATGAATGAAGCTCCTGAAATGGAAGATATTGAAAATTGTGGGAATGTCGTCACATGTCCGAGCTCGGACCATATTGGCATCGAAAAGCGTACGGCTCAAGTATTAATATCACTCGCTGAGCAAAGTGGCCAAGTTGTTAAGGTTTATGCGCTCAATAAAGACCACTTCTGTGACGCGGGCGAGCACGGAAAGGGCCTCGGTATAGACATACCTTACAACGCCGGGACGGCCGAGGGTAATGCAATATATAAATATCTATACGACAATGCAGGAACGCTAGGCGTTCATAAGTTGATTTACAATCCAACGCCACAGGGGTATGAATGTATGTACGCAGGTGCGCCAGCTGACTGTCGAGAAGTTTACGCCGATGCGCTTTCTGCCCACCAAGATCACATCCATGTGTCATTATATCCATAGGAGAAAACGATGAATTTATTAAAAAAGATAACCGACCTTTTAAAGCTACCGATACACGTATGGGTACGCATTGCAGTCCTCGTCCTAGTAGTCTGGGGGATATACTATATTACTTCAACTTTTACTCTTGTAAGTATTATCATCCAAGACTCGACAAATAATCCAGGTGAGGCAGAGATAATTTCTGAGCGTAAATCCATAGACGCTAAGGCGTATACCCCTCTAAAAGTTGGGCCGATTTCAATAGCATATCGAGACACAGTTACCGTGCGTGCCGTCAGTGGATATGCACAAACCAGTAAACAGGTTGATGGATTACCATTTCTTTGGTCTGGGACACTACAAATCGACATCAAACAAGATATGAATGCGGATAAAGTCGGAACCGATTCGCGAGATTGCTCACTTTATAACATATCAGACGACACTCCTGTATCAGTAGACTGCATCAACAATACCATTAACCGATATGCCTACACATATACATTAAATCAATCAACGAAACAATGGTTCAATCAAGGTAAAAGGCTTCCGAGATTATCGTCGATCGAGCAATTCAACGATGGCATGATAGGTGTCAAACAGGACAGATCTCTTGAAACGACAGCTGATGACTCAGCGGAAAGACAGATCTTCATCAGTGGCTTCAACAGTGAGCCACAGAGCTTTCCTGCTCCAGGTGACGTGCTCGCCAGCGTCGTTCGTTTTGGTCGAATTGCCACAGATCCAACCAGAGAATCACCGCGTTTCATATATAGTTCAATTGATGGTTATATTTATATCGGCACAAAAACAAATGATACTATAACTTACCAAAAAGTAGAGAGACCAAAGAATTATAGCCAGCGTGATGCGACACTATGTGCGCTCGAGGGCGAGAAAGCCTATTGCTATCAGGGCGAATCTAACCTAAGCGTCTTACCACACGAAGGTGATGAACATAGCGAACCGACAGCAAAAACCGGTTTACTAAGGGAGATTGATTTTTCAACACCAACACCGAAAGTAATAGACTACACTACTCGCGCAGGTCTAATGTTGAACGCTATCGCCACAAAAAATAACACCATAGTGGGGCTCGGTGACGATAAAAATCTCTATACACTTGAGAAAAGGGATTCATCCATAAAAGACGGTATATTTGCTAAAAATATTATTTCGATAGCAACAAGTAACGAAATTCTCTACAGCACTGATCGAAGCGTATTCTCGCTCGTCGATACAAAAACATCACAAGCTGTCTTCACTTCAAAGAGACTATCAATTAAATCTATTTCATCTTATTTAGGAAATACTACAATTAAAGCCTCGATCGATGGCGCAGGTACGAATCTTCATACTTACAAACTCACGAATGAGCTCAACGAAACCGCAGGATCTCGCCTGATTGACATACTCCCTCTCGATTTTAGAGACTCTGTCAACATAAGTAATATGAACTTAGTGAAAGATTCACTCTACATCCGCGTCATGATACCGGTTAGTCGGAAGGGTGATGGAATCGACACCGAGATGCTTGAAAATACAAAAAACTCAGTACGTACAGAGTTGTCTAAAGCAGGTGTGGATGTCAATTCATTAGATTTGCATTTCTCTTACTAACATCCCTCAATACTCTGTACATATTATCAATTTTGTGGTAATATAGTTTCCGTATAGAGAGCTCTTATGGAAGATGGTGAATTTCGAAATCGTAGCAAATATGATGACCCGAATAATAATGGGTTTGACGTTCGACACCAAGAGCAAAATCCTCAACCAATCCCCAGACAAAAAAGGATCATTAAAAGGCAAGACATCGCTGATTACTATTATTTTAGTATTGTTTGGCGGGGCGGGCGTAATGACAATTATGTCTTCGCCGGTGTTTGCGATCGTGCAATTCAAAGAACTCCTTGCAAAAGATTTAAACGACCAGCTGGCCGCGTATGACGCGAGTCAGGTGACGATGCTGCGCGCAAAACTAAAACAAACGACTCAGGGTTCGTGTGGATTAGTAAAGATAAAATGCAAATTCAATACGATGAGCGAACGACAAGTGAAGAATCTGGAAGCGAGCGGCCGGTTAAAAATAGACCTCGATAAAACCGTTGGATTCGGCAGTAATCGTGGTCGCGTCAAGAGCATCACGCTACTTGACGACAAAGGTTCGCCGACCGCTGTCTATGACACTCCTGAAAAATTCGCAGCCGCCATGCGAGGTACTGGCAGCATTGAACTGCGTTCAGCAATCGCCAGCAGGCTGAATCCGACCGTTAATAGTATCAATGACCCAAGCGGCAAACGAAGCCTCGCTAAATTGGGCGTGCGACTGAAAAACGTCATCAGCGGTAGCAACAAAGAAGAACGTCAACGGTCACTGAACAGTGCTGTCGAAAATAAGACTTCACCGAGTGGGCGAACCTTGACACCAATCACAAATGACCGAGGGGAAACGACGGGGTATACCGATGACACCGGCCGGCAATATACTCCTGATGAAGTAAATAGAACGAATGAATCTGCATCGCGCATAGCATCATCCGCTGGAACGATGAAAGTCTTGCAGGGAGCTGCGCTCGGCGCAAGCATTGTTGGCGCAATTGACGCATCCTGCACGATCTACAATACATCCCGCGCCGTCAGCGGAAAAACTGCCTATGACTCTGCTGGCTATCATTTAGCAGCATATGGTACAACCGCACCACTGAGCGCACGAGACCAACGATTGATGATCGGTGGCGGATTGGTCGGTAAACTCGATGTCGTGAATCAGGCTATCGCGACCGTCGTCAACGGCGGTGATCCGGATCCGAAAGAAGTGAGTAAAAAATGCGGTTATGTTCAGAATATATTTATACGAACAGCCGCAGTAGGCATTGGCATCCTAGCTGGCGCTGGAACGCTAGGCCTTTTCACTGTCGCGTCAGTTGCCGGATCGACCGTTATTTCACTCGCGCTACCTCTACTCGAAGCGCGAATGGCCGATATGTTAAAGGGTGAGGTCTACACCGACCTAGAAGGTCAAGACAGTGGCAGTGGTGGATTTGTCGGTACGGCAGCTATCTATAGTCAAGCAGCTCAGGATCGCGGTATGAAAGCGTTGAGTAGCGAAGAGGCGTTTCAGCAACAACAGATTACTCGCCAAGCCAACGCTCGTATGGACGAGGTAGGCTATTACATGGCGCGCTCAACGCCATTTGATATTATGAATCGTTATTCATTCCTGGGATCGATCGCGTACGGCATTACACCAACTGTACAACAATCGAAAAGAACGGTTGCAACCGCCGCCATGGGGCTATTTAATAGCTTTTCACTAGCAGCATCAATAGCAAATCCCCATGCGAGCGCCGCAACATTATCCCAAGAACGATTCGAGCAATCGAATGACCAAGATTACTTATCTGCTGGTATCGGTGCGGACATGTTTGGTAATGTTCGTTTTGGACTGAGTCGCGAAGAAATGGAAATGGATCCGTTTGAAAACATTGATTGGCTAGTTAGTACGGGAAATATTGATCCTAACGACGAAAGTGGTGTCGCTATCGATAATGGACAGCCGTGGAATTACATGAAATACATGGAAACGTGCGTCGCAAAACCGATCGACTACACGTATGCTCCGTGCCGATCCGAAGAAAACGAGCCACTTAATAAACACTTCCGTGTCTTCACTATCCACAAGACAATCGATGAAAATCTAGATGAAGAAAACCAGAATACCCTCGCGCCAGGTGAAATGGGTGCCAATCCGGGTGAACGAGGCGAATTAGGTGTCGATGGCTGGGCGTATCCAACCGTACCCGAGAGTATTGTGACGAGCGACTACAAAACGCCACAGCGTCCATCACATCGAGGCGTCGACATGGCGCTACGATCAAGTGATATTAATGCCGCTATGGGTAAGCCAATTTTTGCCGCACGCGACGGGGACGTCGTCGCAGCCGGGCCAGCTTCTGGATTTGGAAATTGGATTATTATTCAACACACCGTCAACGGTCGCCGCGTCGATACAGTCTATGGACATATGTACGATGATGGCGTCCTAGTAAAAGTCGGTCAAAAAGTGACTGCTGGCCAACAAATTGGAAAAATCGGCAGCAACGGGCAAAGTACCGGCGCGCACTTGCACTTTGAAGTTTGGGAAGGTGGTCGACTACCCGAAGGGGCGGGGCAAGAAACGAACCCTAATCCAGTACTCGAGGCCGGAAAAGGTAATGCCGGATCACAGCCTGCTGACGATCCGAGGCGGAGAGTATAATGCGACGATTCTTTATCGGTATCATTACCGTCTGCTTTATCTTGTCGCAGACTGCGCCAACAGTTCAGGCGGTTGCAGAACTTGATAAAACGTTCTTTCATGGCAATGATATTTCGTTTTATGATCCTACGTGCGAAGCTAAAAAGGTTAGCCGCGTCACACTGGCGGGTGATAATAATATCGAAAAATTAATGAATCTGTTCATGCGCGAAGGCAATATGAACGTCGCACAGGCAAGTGGCATCTTGGGGAATATGATCCAGGAGTCTGGCGGCAAAACTATCATGATCGGTAGCGGTTCAAAGCAGGTATCGATCCAAGAACCGCAGCCAAATGTTCGACAGGGCGGACGAATTGTTGACGACACCTATGTACCAGAAAATAGTGTTGGATTTGGATTAGTGCAGTGGACATTTACCGGTCGCCAAAAACCACTCCAAGATCACATGCGTAAATTAGGCGTCGGCATCACCGATTTGAGTGGCCAGGGCAGTTTTGTTCTCGAAGAACTGCGCGGACCTTACAAAAAAACACTCAATGCATTACTGGCAACGAACGATCCCGTCGAAGCTGCAGTAATCGTGCACGGTCCACCGTATCCGGGATACGAAGCGTCCGCCGACTCTGCCGATAAAGTCCGTACCGTTCGTGGTGGTAACGCAAAAAAGATTTACGACGCTTTTTCTGACGCTTCGGCGCTAGCCGGATCGACCGCACCAGATGCGCTGAACAATCCGAGTACTGGCGATGGCGACGCGTCATCGACTGACGCCGCCCAGCAAGTCAGCAATATAACGACAACTCCGCAGGGGAGTAAAGATTCTAGCTGTAATGAGTCAGGATTTGGCGGCGGTGATCTAGGTGCAACGACAACCGCTTATGCCTGGAGTGACTATAAAGGCAATGACATTAAAGCCCGTCAGGAATACACCGATGCCGTGAACCGAGCGATGAGCGAAAAACGCTACGTCGGTGGAACTGCATACAAAGGAATCGACTGTGGCGGCTTTGTGACGACATTACTATACGACAGCGGCTTTGATAAGTCGTATAATAGTAACGCAAAGGGAGGCAATACCGTATCGCAAGAAGCATGGTTAAAGCAAAACTGGACACCGATTAGTGCAACTGATGCCGGGGATAGGCAGCCAGGCGACGTCGCGATCAACGCCCAGCACACGTATGTCTATGTTGGCGATATCAACGGATTCAATAGCAAAATCGCTTCCGCTTCGTGGGACGAGCGTGCGCCAATGGCCGGTAAAGAAGCCGTGACTGACAGTTCATTCCGGTGGTATCGTATTAAAGCAACTGAACAAAAGAATATAAATATCTAGTTATGACAAATGAATTTTTCCTCACTCACCGAAAAAAGATCGTTATTGGCGCGATACTCCTTTTTGTCGTGTTCGTTCTATTTAGTGCCGCTACCTATATATCTAGGTCCGGAAAAATCGGTGTGACTTTTTCTATCGTTCCAGGTGATGCATCATTGACCGTTAATGGTAACAAAAGCGGCAAAGGAACACAGTGGTTAACGCCAGGTACGTATACGATAAAAGTTGAAAAGAACGGATTTCAAACCGTTGAAAAACAGATCATCGCCGACGCCAACAAGGAACGAAATGTAGCTGCCGTATCACTGACTCCAGAATCCGATGAAGCCAAGGCATGGGCAGAGAAAAACCAAAATTTATATAAAAGTAATGAAGAATTTGGTAGTATTGAGGCCCAAGAAACCGGAAAATTCCTGCGCGCTCGTCATCCGATTATCGACGTTTTGCCGTACAAAGATCCCTATTATACAGTCGCATATCGACTGAATAATGATCAGTCGATCACACTGACCGTCGATACACCATCGCCACGATATCGTTATTTCGCTGTCCAAAAAATCCGTGAACTCGGTTATAATCCAACCGATTACGATATCGAATTCAAGCAGTATAAAAATCCGCTCGGAGGTAGCGATGAATAATCGTCAAACCGTCATATTAGGCATTTCGACAGTCGTCGTACTGGCAGTTGTTGTCATCGTCGGTGTTGTCGTCAGCTCTCCGCAGCAACCAACTCCAGCGCCCGCACCTCAGCAACAGACTGACAGTCGACCACTTTCCGAGCAAGAATTAGATGCATTACTCCAGACGGAATTGCCGACACTTGCCGAAGTTCTGACGACAAAATTTCCAGCCGCAGTTGACCTCTATACGATCAACCAAGGAAAATTATATGACCGTGGTCAATGGTATGGGACGACGCTGACATATCGGGGGAGTGATGAAGATAATCGTGACACGCTACGCGTTCTGATGCAGAAAAAAGACGGCGTCTGGATTGTTCGAACAACGCCACCACAATTACTGCTCAGTCAAAAATCATATCCTGACGTACCAAAAACAATTCTACAGACTATCAATCAGCCAGCCGAATTACCAGGTACGACTTCATCGCCCGCAATTAACTAACCTAGATCAATAATAGAGGCTTCGTCGATCATCGCCGCACTACTAGCGCTGGTCATAATAATCTGGTTACCTTGGAATTTTGTCGCTAGGTGTGTTTGCCGTTCCTGATCCAATTCGCCGAATACGTCGTCCAGTAAAATCAGTGGCTGCTTGCCGGTGATTTCATGAATAACATCGACTTCTAGGAACTTCAAGGCCAGCACCGTACTGCGCACTTCACCGCGCGAAGCAACCGATAGGGCGGGCATGCCATTGAATTTGAATTCGACATCATGACGATGCGGTCCGATACTGGTGTAGCCCAATAATTTATCACGCTCTAGCCGCGCGTGGAGCTCGCTGAGCAGCTTTTGCTTGATATTGTCGATGACGGTATGGGAATAGTGCATCGATACCGTGTCGGACGACTGAGCGATCGTATTGTAGGTCGTATTCAGCTCGGCGTTCAATCGTTCGATGAATTCAACCCGGCGTTCGATAATAATTGCGCCGTATTCGCTCAGTGCGACATTCCAGACGAACAGATCGTCGGTAGGAAAATGACTTTTTTTCAAAATCGTATTGCGCTGCCGCAAAGCTCGGTCGTATTTACGGAGGGCCTGAGCATATTCCGTATCTAGCTGGCTGATAAAGCGGTCAATGAACTGACGACGACGGGACGGTGACCCATGTAATAGACGTAAATCTTCAGGTTCGAACAGAACAATGGGGTATTTATATGCCGGTGTCAGACGGTAGGCGGTTTTGTCGTCAACGACGAACTGCTTTTTTCCACTAGTTTTTGACGGATCGAATTTAACCGTTCGATCTCCCTCGTCGCTGCGAACATCAATGCGCCACCACGGACAGTCATACTTCAAAACATCAGTATCTGTCCCTTTAAACGACGTTCCTTGCAGGGCAATCGTCAGTGCCTCAATAAGTGACGTTTTTCCACTGCCATTTTTGCCGGTGATCAGTGTGACGCTCGGTGAAAGTGTATGCGTAAAAATAGCATGTGTTCGGACATTCTGAACTTGCAGGGAAGAAATGATCACCGCGGCGACCGCTTAACTCTTTAATGGCATAACTATGTGGACATAGTCGCTATTTTTACTGACGGTCGATAGTACACATGGGGATAACTTTCCGCTAAAGCGAAATTGTACCGTCGGGCCCGTTAGTACTGAAAGTGCATCGGCCAAATAGCGCGAGTTGAGAGTAACTTGACCTTCTGCAGAAACTTCGGCAGTCGATGTTGAGGTATTTTCACCAAGCTGTGAGGCAATCGAGTGAATCGCAAGGGTTTTGTCGTCGCTGCTCGCCGTTAGCGTCACGCTTCCACCGGATTCCCGGGCAAATAAACCAGCAATTTTGGTAATGCGGACAAATTCTGATTTTTCAATCACGACGACTGATTCAGATGACGCCGGGATTAACTGGCGATAATCAGGGAAATTACCATCGATCAATCGGCTCGTTACTTCTGATTCACCGGCTCGGAATCGTACCTGCGTTTCATCAAACAACATATCAACTTCGCTAATATCATCGCTTAATGTTCGCAGTACCTCCTGCAGGGTAGTAGCGGGAATAATTGCCGCTACATCACTTTGCGTTTCGACAAGTCGTTTTTCGGTTAACCGATACCCGTCAGTTGCCGCTAGATAAAGTGATCCTTCGTACGAATGCCAATAGACACCTGTCAGCACCGGGCGAGTTGCGTCGTTACTAGCGGTTAGTATTGTTTGCGACACGGCCTGTTTAAAGTCAGCCGCATTAATACTGTACTGAATCGACGACGTTTCATCGATTGTCGGTAATTCAGGGAAGTCATCCGATGCAATACCATTAATCACTGAGCTAAAGCCACCCGCTGTAATATGGAGGTGATCATTTTTTACCAGTAATTCGACATTACCTTTCGGAAGTGACGAAACGAACTCTGCAATTAATTTCGCTGGAACAGTGATTGATCCAGGTTTGGTGATTTTAGCTCCTATCAACTGTGTCGTTGCGATTTCTAAGTTGGTCGCTGCAACAAGTAATCGATTGCTATCGGTCCTCAGAAGGATGTTGCTGAGTATAGGCAATTGTGTTTTAGTACTAGCGACTCTTGATGCTGCAGTCAATGCTTTGGATAGGTTTTCTTGTGTGACGGATAGTTCCATTATTATTACCTTTCTTTTTAAATTTCATTTGGTGGGCTTAGTAATAGGTCCTGTGGATAATGGGGATAACTCGGGGATAACAGATTAAATAGGTGATTTTTCGGTGTGGGTAAGTTGGGTAATATCATGGGGAGAATAATGCGTATAAACCAGGCTTTTACACGTGTGCACATTTTGCACACAATATTGTTTGTCGTATCTGTGGATATATCACCACACGTTATCCCATGATATATCCAGAGGTTATGCACATGATTTGCACACAGTAGCGATACCATATTATGCATATAATTTCTCCTTTATTTCTGCGACTTGTTCGCGAATTGTGAAATCTAACTTTATAGACTTCTCGATTTTCTCGACAGAATGGATAGCAGTGGTATGGTCTTTACGACCTAGTTCGCCGGCGATCTTTGGAAAACTGAGATGTAGTTCGCTACGTAATAGATACATGGCAATTTGGCGCGGTGTCACGATATGTTTGTCGCGACGGCTGCTGCACATTTCGGGTGTCGTCAACTGGAAGTACTTCGCCGTCTTGTCGATGATTTGTTTTGACGTCAAATGCTGGGGGCGACTATGGCGGACATTACCAACTAAACCTTCGGCGGTTGTAATGTCCGGTTCGATGCCGCGCATTTCCGCGTAAGCGAGCAGTTGATTGAGCGCACCTTCGAGCTCACGGATGTTAGTCTTTATATTATTAGCGAGGTATTCTGCCGTTTCATGGTTCAGCTCGACACCAGATAGGGCAGCCTTTGCTTCCAGGATGGCGCAGCGAGTTTCAAAATCAGGCATCTGGATGTCGATGGACATGCCCATTTCAAAGCGACTTCGTAAACGTTCGGTTAGCGTAGGGATGCTTTTGGGTGGTTTGTCGCTACTGATAATGATCTGCTTGTTGTTTTGATGCAGCACGTTAAAGGTATGGAAGAATTCTTCCTGGGTCTTTTCTTTGCCGGCAATAAACTGCATGTCGTCAATAATCAGAACATCAACGTTGCGGTATTTATCAGAAAAACCTTTTTTCTTGAATCGGATACTGTCCATGAATTCTTTGACGAAAGTTTCTGAACTGATATAGAGAATGCGGGCATCTGGTTGGTTTTTTACGATCTCGTTACCGACAGCCTGCATCAAGTGCGTTTTACCCAGCCCAACACCACCGTAGAGGAAGAGAGGGTTATATTTCACACCGGGATATTGCGCAACAGCTTGGCAAGCTGTGTAGGCTAAGTCATTACTAGATCCGACAATAAAATTATCGAAATTGTAGCGTGGATTGAGGCCACTAGAAGGGGAGAGCTGGCTAGCGGAGGTGCGAGGTTTTGGGCGAGGGGCGATGAGTTCATCGACGCTATCAGATGCGGTTTGTGTTGTTGTTTCCCGACTAACGACTGTCTTTTTGCCTTGTGTTCTAACGGTGTAGGCGATCTTTGCGGGATGCATGCCGTTCTTTGCCAAGACTTCTTTTACCTGGTCATTAAATTTAACTTCGAATTGTCGAATGGCGAATATATTCGGCACCGCAATCGTCACTTTTTCATCGGTTACTTCAACCAGTTCGGTGTTCTGGAACCAAGTGATAAAAGTGGCGTGCGATACAGATAATTCAATTTCACCTAAGACTGATTGCCATAATGAATTATGCACGTAACCCTCTATCCCTCTATGTGTTATGTTTGGTGTTTTACCCAACGTTTTGTTACGTTCAACTATACGGTATTCACAAGTTTTCCACAACTTTAAAAGTGTTTTTCGAGCGTAGGTCAAATAGAGGAGCGATTTATCCACACAGTGCAGTCTCATCTGTTAATCTGTGGATAACTAGGTGCGCTTGGTGGATAACTTTACTATATTAGGATACTCAAGTGACTACTTTTCAAGCATGACTGTAATCACAGCTGTGGATAGCAAAAGCGGCATTAGATACCCATAAATTGTTGCTACTCGGGGGAGCTTGTCAAAAGGGCAAAAAAGAGGTATTATGGTACAGATATGCCAAAGCGAACACACCAACCCCACACTCGTCACCGCGCAAGGACGCACGGCTTCCGCGCTCGCGTGAGCACAAAAGCTGGTCGCGCTGTGATCAAGCGTCGCCGAATTAAAGGCCGCGCAAAACTTACTGTCTAATTAGACAGTAAAGCAGCAAAAACCGCTCTATGTGATAAACGTAGAGCGGTTTTAGTTTATACTGAAATATATGTTAGCTCAGCGCAACCGATTTCATGGCCATGGCAGCCTACGATTCCTGTACAAAAATGGACAGGCGGAGCGTTCACGCACCATTACTTTGAAACACATCGAAAACCCGCGTCGCAAGCATACACGTGTCGCTGTGGTTATTAGCAAAAAAGTATTAAAGAGTGCAGTACTTCGCAATCGAGTTCGTCGCCGCGTCTATGAGATCATCCGCCAAGATCTGCCGCAACTGGACACATCGTATGATTTAGTATTTTTAATTTTCAGTGGCGAAGTGTTAACGATGCCGCACGACGAATTATTGGCGCAGATGAAACACCTAACATCGGCCGCTGGTATCTATAAAAACCAGCGCTAAAATGATATACTAAATCGAAAGATTTTAGAAAAACTGGAGAAAAACTGTGAATATTTTTGATGTTTTGATCGTCCAGCCAATTTTCAATCTGTTGATTGGACTGTATGCGGTCATTCCTGGCGGCGATTTTGGGGTAAGTATTATCCTATTTACGATACTGCTGCGTTTCGCGCTGTATCCACTGGTGAAAAAGCAATTGCACCAGACAAAAGCAATGCGCAAAATGCAACCCGAGCTGAAGCGTATCAAAGCGCAGGCAAAGGGCAACAAGCAACTGCAGGGTGTGCAGACGATGGAGCTGTATAAAAAGCACGGCGTGAACCCATTTGGTACGATCGGTATTCTGTTGATTCAGCTGCCAATCTTTATCGCGCTGTATCATGTGATACAGATCTTTACGTCACAACGCGAACGTGTCGAACAGTTTACCTACGGATTCCTAGAGAGTATTCCAGCTGTTCAGAATATTATCCAAAACCCCGAACAGTTCAATGAAAAGCTGTTTGGTATCGTTGACCTCACGCAGCGCGCGTTCAACCAGAACGGCGTTGATGTATTCCTGGTAGCACTGGCGGTCATAGCGGCAGTGACGCAGTACATTATGTCAAAGCAGACAATGCCACACGAAGAGAGCAAAAAGAAACTTCGTGAAATTTTGAGTGAAGCATCTGAAGGTAAAGAGGCTGACCAATCAGAAATTAATGCCATCGTCATGGGTAAAATGATGAAGGTCCTTCCATTCTTTATGCTGTTTATTATGCTGAGTCTGCCAGGTGCATTGGCGCTATACTATGCAACATCAAATATCGTTGCCGTGATCCAGCAGTACTTTATTCTGAAACGCGACGAAGGTGAAATGGAAGCGCTTGCTGAAGAGGCTGTGAAGCAAACGACTGGCAAAAAAGCGACAGCAAAAGCTCGCGCAAAACAAGCACAAGAAGGAACGGTCACTCGTATCGTTGCAAAAGATTCGAAAGCTAAAAAGAAGTAACGAAAGGAAGCGCGATGAATCAAGAAGAGTCAATCAAGTTTGCAGAAAAGTACCTTGCCGACCTCCTTTCGTTCTTTGGGGTAAATGCGGATATTATATCCAGCTACCGTGATGAAGTTATCGAGCTATCAGTACCTTCATCGGACATTAATAGTCTGTTGATTGGTCGTAACGCCGAAACACTACGAAGTATCCAGTTTTTGATTTCGACCACACTCCGTAATCGCGATGCCGAAATTACTCGCGTAAATGTCGACGTTGCTGATTATAAAAAACAGCGTGCTGATAAAGTCGCAAAGCAAGCTCGTGAATGGATTCAAGAAGTATTGCGAACGGGCGATTCGTACGTAGCAAAATTGAATGCGGCCGACCGTCGCATCGTCCATCAAGTTGCGGGTGAGTATCCAAACGTTAGTACCTTTTCTGAAGGCGAAGGACGAGACCGAAGTATCATCATTGCACAGCAGAGCTCATAGCTAGCTGATGAAGCAGGCGTTGGGGCGGGTATACCGAATACTACAGGATCATAAATGGTTCTGTAGTATTACTTTTATCGGATTGCTATTGTATCTGGTTATTTCTATTTCAAAGCACCTCCATTTCGGCAGTACCGGTTATGATTTGGTTATTTTCGACCAGGCTGTCAGAAACTATAGCCTGTTTAGCGCACCAGCAAGTACATTCCGAGGATTTGAAAACCTCCTCGGGGATCATTTTCACCCAATATTAGCAGTGCTAGCGCCGCTGTATTGGATTGCTGATACGCCGATCATGCTGTTGATTGCTCAGGCGTTATTGATCGTATCAGCGGCCATTCCGGTCTATCTGTATGGGATCAAAAAGCTGTCGCGGATGTCGGCACTTTTTGTCGTTATAGCCTTTATACTAAATGCGGCGCTTTTGCGGGCGATCTACTTCGACTTTCATGAAATCGCCTTTGCGATACCGTTAATTGCCTGGGCTATTTATTTTATCGAAACGGGGCGATGGAAGTGGCTATATGCATCACTGGCATTACTGCTCCTCACAAAAGAAACCTTTGGAATATTGGCAGTGTTCTTTGGTTTGTATTTACTCGCAAAACGTCAGTTTTACAGAGGGACTGCGGTAATACTGGTTGGCGTAGCATCGTTTTTGTTAATTACAAAAGTAGTGATTCCGTACTTTGCTGGTGGTGGAAGTTTCAATTATTGGACCTATGATCAGCTGGGTTCTGATTTGCCGTCGGCAATTGGTGGTATCATTACAAACCCGTTGTTTGCGTTATCACTGCTATTTCTGCCGGCTGTAAAGATAGTGACGTTTATCAAGACATTTGGTATATTCTTTGGCTTTACATTTTTGTCGCCGATTATTATTCTGGCCGTTCCGCTAGTACTGGAGCGATTCTTGTCATCAAATAGTAATTATTGGCAATTCCATTTCCACTACGGGGCGACAGTAGCGCCGATTTTGGCTATGGCATTTATTGATGGCGTCGACCGATTGACGAAGTATGGGTTTCTCCAAAAATATAATCCACGTAAATATATCACATACGTGTCTGGCGGTGCGGCGGCCGTAGCGGTTGTATTATTTGCGATTTCGCCAATGACGTTCATCGCAAAGCCGAGTAATTGGTCAATGACAAACATGGAACGCTCGGGATATTCTATGATCAGCTCTGTAAAGAAGAGTGAAAGTGTCTGCGCAACAAATCATATTGCGCCACATTTGGGGGCGCATAACTTGTATTTACTCGATGAGACCACGGCGAAGCCGCAGCCGTGCAATGTCATTATATACGCAGAATCGCTTGATCAGGTGGCGCACGACGCCGTACGTCAGCATATACGAACTGGTGGGTATGAACAGCGGTCCGAACAAGACGGCTGGTACATCTACGCGAAGTGACGCTATTTTGTCAGCGCTTGCATATAAACGGAGTGGGTCTGCTTGGCCATTGTTAGCCATGAATAATGCGCGAGTAGATCTCGTGATTTACTGATCAAATCCATACGCAGTGAATCTTCGCGGAGTACTTCATCGATTGCTTGAGCGATACTATCGACGCTCTTTGGATCGAAGTAGTGTGCCGCATCTTGGTAGATTTCCGGGAGGCAGGTTGCATTGCTGCTGATAACGGGTACGAAGTAGTTCATCGCTTCTAGCCCCGGCAGGCCAAAACCTTCCATGAGCGATGGAAAGACATATGCTTGGCAATGTGAATATAGCCACGCGAGCTGCGCATCTTCAACAAATCCTGTGAAGTGGATATTCTTATATCCTTTGGATTCAAAGTAGTGTTCGTTATTGAGGGCACTGGCGTTCTTTTTGCCCACTAGGATCAGGCCGAGGTCGGGGTAGCGAGATTGTAATTGCTGGTGTGCGTCACCGAGTCGTTTGATATTTTTGTAGTCACTTTGCTGACCGACGTATAATAAAAACTTTTTAAATGGTACGTTGTACGGTTGCGGTTCGGCTTTGATTTTATCAGCGGCTTCGTGAGTGACGGTGATCTTGTCTAGGGATATTCGCGCAAAGTCAGCGTAGGCTTTCTTAGTGTAATAGGACGGTGTGATAATGTGACTGCTGCTGCGCGCTATTTTCCAGAATACAAAACGCCCAACGAGTTGTTTGCTTCGATAGACGAACCAGTTTTTGTCGGAATTATACGCGTTCAATAGTGTCAGGTCGTGAACGGTTGTGACGTGTTTGCCAGTGTACAGGATTGGTTGCTGGGGCATACAAAAGTGCACCAAGTCTGGCTCTAGATTATCGAGGAGTGATTTAAAGGCGAATTGTTCGGCAAACGAATAATCGGCAAAATCTGCAACCATGACGGTGAAGTTTGGTGACTGCGGTTGCCAGTATTGTTCGTCTTTGGCGCGTACGAGGACGGTGTATTGATTATCTTGGTCTATCGTCTGTAGGTAATTTAGAAGGCGCTCAATGTACCGACCCGTCGTTGAATTAATAATGCGGGCATCGATGGCAATGTGACTCATGTTACTAGTATACCTAAAAACAGTCGACTAACGGGGAGTTTTGTCCTGGAATTCGGGAATGACAGGTGTGGTCGCGTGGTACTCTTCGATTAAATAGAGCGGTCGTTGCTTGGTTTCGTTAAAAATACGTCCAATGTATTCGCCGATAATGCCGAGTGACAATAATTGAACGCCACCAAGAAATAGGATCACTGCCATCATCGATGGATAGCCGGCCATGTCTGCGCCAAACATGATCGTGCGAATGATCACGACGATGATATAGATAAAGGCAAAGAACGATACGAATAGCCCTAGGAACGTAGAGATTCGTAGGGGGGTTGTCGTGAACGATACGATCCCGTCGATTGCTAGGTTAAATAGCTTAAAGTAATTCCACTTCGTTTCGCCAGCAGCGCGTGGATCACGAGCATACGTAATCTCTTTTTTCTTGTAGCCAATCCAGCTAAAGAAGCCTTTCGTATAGCGTTCACTTTCACGAATACGCTTAAGGGCGGTAACGCAGCGTCGGTCAAGGAGGCGAAAGTCACCAGTATCGCGTTGAATAGGGATTGTCGTTGATTTTTGCAAGACTTTATAGAACGAGCGGGACGTGAATTTCTTTAACCATGATTCTCCCATGCGACTGCTGCGGCGAGCAAACACATCATCATAGCCATCTTGCCAGATTTTGATCATGTCAGGGATTAGTTCTGGTGGATCCTGCAGATCAGCATCGATAATAACTAGGGCGTCACTGTTGACGTGATCGATCCCAGCAATCATGGCGATTTCTTTACCAAAATTACGAGATAGGTTCACATAAGATACACGTTTATCTTTTTTGGCATAGCCTTTGATGATATCAAGCGTTTCATCGCGACTGCCGTCATTTACAAACAAAAATTCTAATTTGTAGTCAGGGAGGGTGTTCGCGAGTTGTTCGAGGCGGTTGTATAGTTTTGGCAAGACAGGCGCTTCATTGTAGGCGGGAATTAACAGGGTAATGGATTTCATGGTACCTATAGTATATCAGGTCATATTCATCAAAATAGTGAGATATTTTACGCCAGCCAATTATCAGACAAATCAACGATGCGTGCCTTTTTGTCGTCGCTTTGGCGATCGTACAATTTGACCATGATCGCCGAGCGGTAATTATTTTCAAATAACGTCCTGTTATCAGCAATAAATCGCCAGTACAGCGCGTCCCATTGTTCCGCCCAATCTCCTTTTTTGTAGTCGCTCATTTTGAATATATAATTACTGCCGCTAATATATGGCTTCGTCGTTATTTTATCGCCTGCTGCAAATTGGCTCATTGCGTAGACGTTCGGCACCATTACCCAGTCGTAGGCGTCGACAAATAAACTCATGAACCACTCATAGACTTCATCGGGATGAATACGGAGTAGTAGCATGGCGTTTCCAAGGATCATCAAACGTTCAATATGATGTGCATATCCAGTAGTGAGGACTGAACGAATTGTCGTATCAACCGGTTCGAGTCCAGTATTTCCGGTCCACCACGATTCATCAAGCGGGCGAGTATGCTTTAAATGATTACGGGTCCTCATTTCACGTCCATAGCGGACATACGTCGCGCGCATGTATTCTCGCCATCCGATAATTTGCCGAATGAATCCCTCGAGACTCTCAATTGGTGTAGTATGGGTTTTTGCGAAATGCAGTGTCGTATCGACGACGTGCTGAGGAGTGAGAAGACCATTATTAAGCAATGGGCTGATAACAGAGTGAAACATCTGCGGGTACTGCTGTGCGATTGCGTCTTCGTATGGTCCAAACAACTCCAAACGTTCTTCGAGAAACTCTTGCAACCTTTTTTCTGCTTCTTGGTGAGTAATGGGGTAGGCAAACTCATCCATCGTGCCAGGGTTGTCTGGAAAATATTGCATTACCCATTCCGACGCATCGGCTATGTACTGGGATGACTGCGCGGAATATGGTGCTGGCGGGACGATATGTTTTGGTAGCCTCTTACGGTTGGCGACGTCGTAACTCCATTTACCGCCAACCGGTTTATTGTTTTCAACCAGAATATTCATACGTTTTCGTTGCCATTGGTAAAAATGCTGCATGCGATTTGGATGATGATCAAAGTAATCCTCAATTTGACCGCGAGAGGTGAGAAATGACGGTGATTCAAGTCGTCGTTTCTCAACGTGCGCATTATCGAGTACAGTGGTGAGTCGCTGAATGAGCCAGTCGTCACATACGTCGTAGTATTCAACAGTTTTGACCTGATGCCTATCAAGCACGTCTGCTAACAACTGCATGCTCGGATCAGAGTCGAACTCTATGTAGGTAACTGAATAGCCATCTTGCTGCAATGTATCGGCGAATGCTTTCATCGACGCGTGGTGCAGTAGGAGCTTTTGCTTATGAAACTTATACTGCTTAAAAAACAAGTCATCTTCGGAGAAAATAATTAAGGTATCTTTTGATACTGTTCGAACATCGTCGAATAGTTGATGCGGAAAGAGAAGTCGTGCTGTCGTAAACGTACTGCTCACTCGTCGAGTTCGCTCGCTAGTTTGATAATCTTCGTCCCATCATCCTGCTTAATAACAATCGCTGGATCGTCGTCGGTACCGTTGCGCGTGATCGTTTGGCCTTTCGAAGTAATCTCTGTTTTTTTGTGAGACACTTTTTCGACGGTGCCGCTTGCAGTGCCGTTACCCCAGCTCCATATCACTGAATCACCCGATGAATAATTTGTCATGCTACAACTGTATAGATTACTGATAGGCGACGCAGTTATATTTCTTACAATCCTTAGGCGACAATTATTTATACTATGAGGATGGATATATCTATTGTATGGTTTCGCCGCGATCTACGTCTGTTAGACAATGAGGCTGTTTCAAGGGCCACGACCGAATCCACACAATGTTTGTATGTATTCATTATTGATCCATGGTTTTTTACGCAACCAGAGATTGGGCTGCTGCGCGTCAAGTTCATGTTTGAGTGCTTGAGTGCACTCGATGATCAGCTACAAAAATACGGAAATAGGTTAACTATCCTCAGCGGAGAAAGCGTCTCGACAATGTCGCACCTAATCGATAGTCTTAAAGCAAATGGATATCGTCCAAAGCTCTATTTCAATCACGACATTCAAGTGTCGTACGGACGACAACGCGACGATGCAATAACTGCGTACTGCGACGCTAATAATATTCCTTTAGCTACTACCTACAACTACTTTCTATTACACGACGAGGCAGAAATGGATGACTGGTGGAAGCGGTATTACGAGTACCAATACACAGACCAATTCCCGTTGCCTGACATTCGTCCAGAACAGGCGGAAGTCAGGAATATAGTCAACCAGCTTGACCAGTTTGGCGCACAGACGTTAGCGAAGGATTTGTCGTTAACGTTGCCAAGGCCGACACAGACACTCTTTGTCGGGGGAGAGAATGCAGCTCGACAGGCAGTATATTCGTTCATCAAAGATAGGGTGAATGGGTATCGCTGGAAAATATCTCGACCCTTCTTGGCGCAAAACGGAGCAACGTCGCTACTCGGTCCACATTTGGCATTTGGAACGGTATCGAACCGGGCAGTGTTCCAGGCGGCGGCCGGTCATCGCACGAGAGTAGTGGCCGCTCGACCGAAGAAAGCATTTGATATCGCAACGTATCTTGATAGGCTGCGGTGGCGCGATAGTTTTACGCAGCGGCTCTGGTTTCATCCCGATCTAATATGGAAGAACCGTTTTGCAGAGTTTGATGATGTCTATAACGAAAAAGCTCTGACCCCGCAGCAGCAAGAATATTTTGATCGTTGGAAAAATGGCACAACAGGCTTTCCACTGCTCGATGCGGCGATGACGCAATTGAAGCATGATGGCTTTATTAACTTTCGAATGCGCGCAATGGCGGCGACGTTCCTGACCATCAACTGTGGCGTCAGCTGGCATCACGGAGCTCGTCATTTTATGAACTGTCTTGTTGACGGAGATATTGCAATTAACCACTGGCAGTGGCAGATGCAAGCGGGCATTACAAATCCGCTCAGTCCTACGTTTCGAATGTATAGTCCGACGAAAAACTTACGCGACCGAGACAGCTCGGCTGCCTATGTTCATTTTTGGCTCCCTGAAACAAGAGGGAAGGATGTTGACACTATCCTCAGCGAGGCGACGCCTATGCTTGATTTTAATGAAACTCGCAAGGTGAATGGCAAAATTATTTCTGATCTCCGCAAACAAACACGAGAACGTATCATTGCTGAAAAAGGTATCGAACTAGAAGGTGCAGAAACAGCTCATGCTGTTGTCAAAGGCTATGATAAACGTTCCGCCGATCGGTATAAACGCTATATCAAAGATTGATAGGTGGCTTTAGTATACAATTTTCATAGTACGAAACGAAGCAATTATCGGTGTGTTTAACAAAGCTGGCGGCACGCTACCTGAATAGTGCTTTGCTATCGTAACGTGCGGACGTAAACCGAGTGCGTATTGAAAATTGAAATCTTGCTGCATGAACATTGTCGGATCAGTGATGCCGATAGTGCGGAAATATGCTTTTAGATCGAGAAGGCACTCAGAGTGTAGCTGCATGGCCAACTCTGCAGCGTCAAACTCAACAACGTAGGTTGAGTGATTAGCACCAAAGAGCGAATGAGTCGTAGACTTCATGATGATCGGTATATCTTCGATTGATTCCAAACGCATACGCCACGCTTGAACGAGTTGACTTGTATACTCAAGTAAATCGGCTTCTGATGTTTTTAGACGACTACTAACGGAATCGATCAGTTTTTGAATTTTGCCAAAGTGGATTATTGTCATGTGCAATTGATCCATCGAGATGGCTGATGCTACTGGATCTAGCTGGCTTTGCAGGCGCTGTAGCCATTGTATGGTTTCTTGATCGGGTTGTAATTGTACGTATAGCTTGGATTTATTCGTGAGTGTTGAGTGCTCGAATTGAGGCATGGCTATTAGACCTTTGGAAACGACATAGTGAATTCGGTGCCGTGATCTTTGGATGACGAAATATGTACCGTCGCATTATGGAGGTCTAATACTTTCTTTACCCAATAAAGCCCGAGTCCGGTTCCACCGATTTCTCTGGTAACACTGTTCTCGATGCGGGTAAACTTCTTGAAGAGTTTATTGATACTCGTTTGATTCATACCGATTCCTTGGTCGACGATACTAATATCTGTTCGATCCACTTTGTCATCGACCGTTATTGTAATCGTCGTATCAGCGAGTGAATATTTCATCGAATTATCGATTTATCTTGCCGGCATCAATGCGGGCGATTTGCAACAATTTATCGATGACCTGTAATTGACGGTCGTTGCTCTCGTAAGCTGTTTTTATAGCATTTAATTGTGCTTCGGATAGTTCGCCGTAAATACCCGCATCCAGCATACCGAGGTATTGTTTTACCGCTGTCGCAGGTGTCCGCAGCTGATGGGAGGCGACTGAAATGAAGTCGTTCTTAGCTTCGTTCAACTTCTTTAATTGCTCGCGTTCTAACTGAAGCATTTCGTTTTTCAACTCAAGCTTTTTAGCTCGTGCTTCGGCCCGCTCCTGTTCGATTTTTAGAGTAACGTCGACCTGTAATCCAATGAAATGAGTTAACTCGGCTTTGTCGTTGTATACAGGTGAAACCTGTAGATCGTTCCAAAAAGCTTTCCCGCTTTTTGTATAGTTTTTAATAACAACATGCGAATCTTTCTTTTGCTGAATAGACTCTTTTAGTTTAGTGACCTCGGCCTGTCCGGTGCTTTTGCCTTGCAAAAAGCGACAGTTCCTACCGAGAACTTCTTCTTTGGTATATTCGGTCAGATCTAAAAATGCCGCGTTGCAATAAACGATGGGATTATCGGGCAGGCGGTTATCGGTAATCGTCACTGGGCTCTTTGTTGCAGCCAATGCTTTCACCAAGATGCTCGTGTCGGTTATATTCATATCAACCATAGTAATATATCGTTTAAGTCGATACTGTAATTTATTTCTCTTTAATTGATGATAGACTTGGTGACACTATGGACGGACGGCACTTTGCACCTGAATCTGCGTACCGGGATTTTTCTCGAGCTGATAACTGAGAGTGTATCTGACGCATTGCTCAGTAGGATCGGGCGATCCTGTGCAATCGGGCTTGGTGGGAGTGGGGGTTATTGGAAATGGAACATAGCAATAGCGAGTCGTGTCGTTCGCCCAGCAGTAACCTAGCGAGGACGCCGATCCGGGAGGTCGGAGATTGTCTGGTATCTGCAAAGTGTCACGTTTGAAATTCGCTGTATTTAACTGTGCGACATTCGGGTAGTAGCCGTTCTGTGCATGGAATAACTCGAGACTTTTTTTGATTACGTTAATGTCACTGACACGCTGAGAATCACGTCCACGCTGCTGGATGCCGTTAAACGCAACGATAGTAATAGCTGCAAGAATGCCAATCACAACAATGACGATAAGAAGTTCGACAATCGTGAATCCTGAGCGTGTATTCTTTGTAAGCATAAGTTAATTCTAGTATACAGTAGGTCACCGCTCTCGCTAAACATAACAGGCAGTATTTATAAGCAAATTTTACAGGTTCTGGGTGTATTTATATCATTAGAGTAAAGTTAAGTCTGTTAAGTATCTCGCATACATGGCAGTATGACCATGGTAGGTTGGATGGTAGGTAGTTGCCAATGTAGGCGAGCCGATAATGTATCCAGTATGGATGAATGTGAGGGTATTATGAATTATCAATCAACGAATTTAGTTAAAAAACGAGGAATGATCACCGCAGCGGCAATGATCATGGGGCTGGTCGTAGCAGGAACGGGTGCCGGCAATGCAATGGCCATGCAAGCCCCAGCGAGTACCGCGGATTCATCACAAGCAGTACCTATGACAGGCAACCAGAACAGCCAGGCCGCTGTTGAGCTCAAGGTCGCGATGAATGGCCTGTTGCGAGAGCACGTTTCGTCAAGTCTCAATGTAACCCGATCAATTGTCGGTGGAGCATCAGAACGACAAGTTAACGGCGCGATGGAAGCGCAATACGCTAACTCAGATGCACTTGCTGCTGCAGTCGGTAGTATATATGGCGGCGGTGCACAGGCTCAATTTTCTGAACTATTCCGCGAGCATATCGTAGAATCGAATAAGTACGCCATGGCAGTGGCTGCCGGTGACCGCACGGCGGCAGATGCTGCGAACATGGAACTGAAAGAGTATCTCGCAGACATCTCTAATTTCTTTGTTGGCGCAATCCCCGGACTTAGCTTATTCCTGTAACGATAGGTAAGTATAGACCAAATAATGAGCCGGCATCGCCGGCTTATTATTATATTTCCTGCGCGATATGGCTATGCTGATTGCCGATACGGCCTGGGGATATGATTAGTTAGCTTGGGGGATCAGCCATATTCTTGATAGAGAAATAGTCGCTATTAATGTATTAGCTGACGATCATAAAGGGGGTTTTGCCTAACTGGAACTCTACTAGGCTCAGTCCGATTTATCGTTGGTATTAATCAAAGTATGCCAATAGCAAGCTAGAGAATAACAATAGATATATTTCGAAAATTAGTTGGTTGACCGATGACTTCGCTGTTTGATGATTCGAGCCAATGGCAGTACTGGTACATTTAAAGACCACCGGAATTCCGGTGGTCTTTAAATGTACCAAGAGTTTGTTAGCTGCCGTTGGATATGCGGCCAGCGAATGCGTTCTTATCAGCCTCTAGCTGGTTGCCATAAGTATCTCGAACGCTGTTAAATCCACCGATAAACTGATCCTTAGCAGCATTGGCGTCATTGCCCATGTTACTTACCTTTGCGGCAAATCATTCTTTGCTTGGTCGAGCGCGTTGAAATAAGTTGCTTTTGCATTATTGAAAGAGTCAATGAATTGGTCTTTGCTTTCGCCGCTATTTGTGGCAGTTGCGACTTGACTTCGGAATGTAGCTGATGCTGTAGTTACCAATATGGACGTGAAGATGGCGCGAGACGATATAACAATCTAAAATTGATTTGATTGACTTTTGATGCTATAATTGATCAGTAATCCTTTACACCTATTAGACAAATTTTTACAACTCCGGCTCCACACCGGAGTTTTTGTCTTATAAAAAGTAACCTCGGTGCTGTGGCTCCCGAGGTTACTTAAAGCGAGATGCTATGAACTATATATCTCGTCGAGAAGGCAATACGTAGATCGTAATCTCACTAACTGTGTGACTGTAAGCGCCTAATATAACTAGCGTCATTTCACCTGGCACTGTACTAGCTGGGATGATGAAACTTGAATTGCTAATTGTACCGTCTGCTGCAGCGTAGACCGTAACCGACGCTGTACCAAGCTTGTTCGTAATCGTAATCGGCTCACCAGCAAAGTAGCCGCTTCCGATTACTGTTACGGGTGCACCAGCTTCAACGGCGTAGGTTTCAAGTTGCGTTGCAGTGTAGGACTGCGCGACGGTGTAGCCGGTCGTTGAGCGAGCGTCGCTGTCATCACCGATTGCAGTAATAATGAGTTCACCAGCTTTAGCGTATGGAACGGTTACTTTCAAAGTGAAGGCGCCATTCTTGTCAGCTTGGGCAACACCCAGCACAATGCTCCCGGCTTTAATGGTAACTGCTTCGTTTGCTGCGTAGCCGCTACCGGTAACGGTAACAATGCTGCCGCCGACGCCGTAGTAGCTATCAAGTTGTACGCCTGCATAGAAGTCTGCAAGGCCAACGTTAACGTTCAGGCTGACATCGCTCAAATTGCTTATTAAGATGTAATCAGCAATCTTGCCATAAGGAAGTGTATATACCTTACTCACAAAGTTTCCTTTGCTATCGGCTGTTTCAGTACCACGGACTTGACCTTGGAAAACGATCGAGACTGTTTCGCCAGGAATGTAGCCACTACCAGTGAAGACTACATCGCTCCCTGGAGTTGCGTAGTACGTCGATGGAGATACTGTTGGGGTATACGGTGCAAGCGTCAATGTCGTTGTTGAAACGGCAGTTGAACGAGAACCGGTCGCAGTAATATCAATCGAACCTTTTGTGCTTCCGAAAGGAACAGTGAAGAGCAATGAGAACGCACCATTCTTATCCGCTGTCGTTTTTACAGAATACGTACCAGCAGTGATAGTGATTTCTTCGTTCGCTGCAAAGCCGTTGCCGCTGAGGGTAATCTCAGTGCCAGGTTTGACGTAGTAATCGCTTGCACCAACTGATGCGTAGTAATTACCAATTCCAATACCAACTGAACCAGTCGCTTGGCTTGTCATACCGATAATGAGAAGCTGCGCTGAGCTTGCGCCTGCAGGAAGTGAGACCGAAGTAAATGTCGCGTTTCCATTTTTATCAGTTGTCGCTGTCGCTAGGATTGAAGTCCCACTCATGAGATTCACGATCTCATTCGGTGCAAACCCTGAAACGCTGACTGAGAATACTTCAAATGGAAGAACGTAGTAGCTCGATGGAGTAACTTGGGTTGAAAGTGTGCCAACGCCGAAGCTAATCATTTGTGGAGTTTTACTGATTGATCCAAGAAGGATGTAGCTCGCGCTCGTGTTTGCCTGGTTGTAGGCAACCATGATGCCGCCGGCATTCTTAAAGCTACCGTCAGCACCGACAGTAAATGCCCCTACGGCTTTGTTGCCTTTGAAGATGGTAACGATTTCACCTGGAGCATAGCCGCTACCAGTAAAGGTGACGGTACTTCCTGGTGTTGCGTAGTAGCTCGATGGTGAAACCTGCGGGCTGTAGCTGCCGATTTGAATGCTTGCTGAGCCCATGCCACGACTTGTTTCGCCGATGAGGCTGTATGTCTGAGTTGTGCCTGCAGCATCAAGAGGAACGAGAACGTTGCCGGCATTTGTGATTTTGCCGAAGCTATCAGCAACAACCGTCCCTACAACTGTTGCACCGTTCATAATTGTAATTGTCTCGCCCGGAACGAAGCCTGATCCATTGAAACCAACAGTCGTACCTGGCATTGTGTAGTACACGAATGGAGAAACGCTTGGGAAATACTTACCAATCGTTGAGCTCGTTGTCGCAACTGCTTTGCTCTTCATGCCAGTGAGAACGAACTGTTTTTCAAGTCCTGCAAATTTAGCTGGAACGATGAATGCGCCACCATTTGTGAAGCTGCCATCAGCGCCTGCGGTGAATGTACTAAGGACTGCGCCATCTTTGGCGTCAGTGACAGTAATTGTTTCACCAGCAGCAAAGCCAGCGCCGTTGAAGCCGAGGCTTGTTGCAGGAAGGACGTAGTAGGAAGTTGGAGCTGCGCTTGAATAGAATGAGTTTACGTATTGATACGCAACAGCTGAAGCGCCAGATGACTCACCAGTACCAACAAGGGTGTAAGCGGCGGCTGGAACGCTTGGTGTTGCAAGTGTAAAGTTTGTAAATGCGCCTGCGGCATTAGACGTTACTGATGCCGTTGCACCAGCAAAGTTAAAGCTGACGACTTCGTTAGGTGCGTAGCCTGTTCCGCTGATAGTTAGTGGGGCATATGGATCTGACGCACCAGCGCTTGTTGTGAGTGCTGGAGTGAACGGAGAAACATAGTAACTATTCGATGCGGAATGGCCGCTCGTCAGGCCAGTTGCAGTAATTGTGGCACTACCTTGAGCGATTTTTGCAGGCAGAGTGACAGTTGTAGAGAATTCGCCGCCGGCAGTTGCAGTGACGTTTTTTGCGCTGATCTGACTACCGTTTGCTACGATCGTGATTGCGACGGTTTCACCAGCTGCATAGTTACCGCCAGTAATTGTTAATACAGAGGCAGGCTTGCCGCTGAAGCTATCAAGCGTGACATACGATGAAATCGCATTTGCGGTTGGCGCAGTTAGTATTGGGGTGGCTACGGCCGTAAAGATTGCCGTTGACGCTGCAACAGATAAAATTCCGGTTTTAAGGCTTATCGAATTATCAGCTATATAGACTCGCGAAAATCCGATATTTTAGGAGAATTAATGTGTGATGGTTATTTTCACAGATTGCTGACCAATGACACTACCGGTCGCTGATTTTGCGACAAAAGTCAGCGTGTATTGTCCATTGCCTTGCCAGTTCCAGCCGCTGAGATCAACAAGCGATTCCTTATGGCTGACGCCGTCGTTAACGGTAGGCATAAGATTGAGCTGACCACCGTCAACTTGCCAGAATAATTGATAGCTATTTTGGTCGACTCCATCGATGAGTGCTTTAAATGGCTGCACACCAGTGACGCTGCTACCGTTACTCGGCCACCAGATATTCACTTTCGAGCCTGCTGGAGGCGTTGTGGTTACTGGTGGAGTTGGGGGAGTGACAACAGGAGGTTGAGTAACTGGCGGCTGTGGCGTCACGACCGGAGGAGTGACAACGGGTGCGTTTGTTGTACGGGCAACTCCCGCTGTATCATTCCAAGAGAGATTAGATTGCCAGCCAGCGCTAAAGATTCCAGCGCGAACAGAGTAGGTGCCGTCTCGTGGAGGCGTCCATGTAATCGTATATGGTTTTGTAGATGAGCTAATCGATTGGCCTTCATAGAATTTCTGAGCAACGCGCTGTCCATTTATGTCGTAGATCTCAATATCGACGATGACATTTTGCAAAGGTGAGGATGAAGCAAAGGTCACCGTTGAGGTGGTGGTGTCGTTGCCGTCCCATTCGCTGTAAACCAAGTCTTCATGACGTTTTGAGCCTGCTTGTTTTGTGGAGTGTAGCCCGTATCGTTTACTCCGCCGGCATTGGGGTTGGTTGACCAGTCCCAGAGCGCAACGCCGCGCATATAAGAGCTTGATCCCCAGTATGAAAATAGTGCTTCATAGGCACGCGCCTGCAGGCCTTGGTTAACGCCGCCTGGATTTTCATACCCTGTTCCCGGGTCACCAAGTCCATTGTTGCCAGAAACGTAGCCAACTTCAGTAAATGTCAGTGGTTTATTGTATCTCGCAGCAAGTCCTCGAAGTTGGTTGGTGTCAATTTGAGACCAACGGCTTTTCATGTTGTCGACACTGGATGAGGCGTCGCCCATAGAATAGTAGGCGGAAATGCCGATCACATCGAGATAGCCCCAGAATTCAAGCGCTTGATCATCGCCCATGTAATCGCTACGCTGCGCACCGTAAATGAG
>SEAL01000044.1 GCA_004145215.1 Chloroflexota bacterium
GCCATCACTAAATCGGATAGCTGCGCCGTCGTCACGTCTACTCCGTCAAACTGCTCGGCAATACCTTCAAACTGACTACGCAGTCGCTGCAGCTCTCGATTTTTTTCGTAGGAATTTTCACCCGTCAGTAGTGTAATCATGTAGTACTAGTATACGACACAACCTACAGTTGCTGGCAGTGTGGACAGATGTGCGTCCCCCTGCCTGCAGCTTTGAACTTGATAATTTCGGTTTGGCAACGTGGGCACGCCAGCCCTTCACGGCGAAATACTCGGGCGAAATCCATATAGCTGCCGCGCTTACCTTCGGCGTTGACGTAGTTTTTATCAGTACTGCCACCCTTTTCGATCGCCAAATTCATAACGGCGCGTAATTCCGTGTATAGCTTTTTGAATTCATCCGGCGTGATCGTGTTAACTAATCGCTTTGGATGTATCCGTGCACCCCATAATGATTCATCGGCATAAATATTACCCACACCGGCGACAACCGTTTGGTCCAGGATTGCCGCTTTGATACTGGTTTTTGCACGGCGCGCAAATCTAGCAGCGAATTCATCCGCCGTAAAGTCAGCTTCCAGCGGCTCTGGGCCTACTTTTTTCATAAAATCGATATTTGGCACTTCAAGCGTTGGTAACAATTTTACCCACCCAAATTTACGCTGATCATTAAAAAATAGCCGTGAACCATCGGTGAACTCTAGCGTGACGCGAGTTGATCGATCTGGCAGTTCGCCAATCAATGATTCATTCGGATGCCCTGCACCAAAAACAGAATCACCGCGGTATACTAGCTGCCCTGTCATCTTTAAATGAATAACTAATGTATACGCCGATGACAAGTCAATCATCAGAACTTTCGCACGACGACGAACGTCGGTAATTGCAGCACCTATCAAAAATTCACGGACATCAGCATCCGCATTTGGGAATGATTTCGGCGCATCATGATCAGTCTTTTTAACAGTACGGTTAATGATTAATTCGTGTAATCCACGGCGAACAGTCTCGACTTCAGGTAGTTCTGGCATATACCTATTATAGCTTGTTTAGCGACTAGGTAAATCATACTGCATCCTCAGATAATCCAAGTACACCATTCTCGACGTTCCAAATCCCATCCCGGCAGTTTTTCGAACGCCGTTTAGTACCGACTGACCTACAGTTGTCGTTATGTTGGACGTAATTGGACTAGGACATGTGTACGTATTTGTATCGTCGCTTGCCACAAACGTCGCAGCAGTACCATCGCTATTGACGGCAAATTGCAGCGTATACCATTTGTTGGTATCGACAGTAACACCCAAATCGCATGTCGTTTCAGCTCCGGCCGAAGCACAAGCCCCCGTCCAACGACCCGCATTCAATGAATGTGTATACCTAAAATAACATCCGGTCGGTGTTCCGGCGGGCGCACTCGGGTTCGAAGACAGGCCGAATATTGCACCGTATCCAACACCCGAAGTTGATAGCGTTTCAACCTTTACCCCCACGGAATAGTTTACTGGTCCCGATCCGAACATATACATCCTAGATGGCGCGGACGCTATCAGATTCGATGATACGAACGCGCTTCCATCAGTTTGACCACCAGTCCCTATGCCAATGATCCCCGGCCTATTCGGCTCACTCGCCTGCGTCACAACCGAACCTTCAATACTTCCATACGCAGTTAGCGAAGCATCGAGAATTTTTGAACCGGGCGAAAATGAAGAGCTCGTCACATTTATCGATTGATTAAAATCTTCGTTGAGTGTAAATGATTTGCGCATAGTAGGATCACTACTGATGCAGTCCTTCCATTCACCGTCTTCATAACAACGAAACTTTTTTGATGCAACGTTGTAGTACATCGATCCATTGCGACCAGCTGGATTACCTGCTGTCGATTTGCTGTCCGGATAGAACAATGCCGGATATGCATCTGCACCTAGATACCCATCGCCCACCCGGAGTAGATTCGCTGTCGTATCAGCAACAAGCACCGAGTTTCCAGCTGCACTCTGAATGGCAAACGCCGAAGCCGAGTTAATTGAATTCCTAAAGCCTGTCGGGGTTGACTGACTGGTTTTTCGTACAAATGCGTCATCGAAATGCCAGGTACCCGCAGCGGAACCGTCACCTCTCACTGTTGCGAATAGCTCTGCATATACCGAACCAGTCGTAACGGTATGTGTTCCAACTTTTATATTATATGAGGTATTTGGCATTGCTCCGCTATACCCATCACCTGTGCTGTAATTAACGACAGTACCCTGCGCATCGTAATACACCAGTAGATACCCTCCGCTGCCAGCGGCCGTATTATCTACTTTTGCGTATCCACCATACGTCAAAACATCACCTGGTGTAACGGCGATCAGATTCGAAGCAGAATCAAGCAACGCGTTTGGTGCTGACTGCACAATCTTCAGGCTCCCAGCTCCGCTCCTCGAATCACTTGACCCCGCAATCGTTCCATTTGTATATCGCCACCCTGCATCACCAAACTCAAACCCTGGGTTTGATATCAAATTATCTCCTTGAGTAACCCCCGCATTGCTGGTTGCTTGAATAATGCTATTATTTGACGTAAATCGAAGCGTCGAGGCATTATATCCAGTCGTCCCGGCCGCATCATTTGCCATTGCTGAAACAGAAAGGCCGCGGTAGTCACTGGTCAGCCACCCGCCCGTACCAGCATTCTGCAGCGTGATCGCATCCGAATTGAACCCGATAGTCGAATATGTGGCAACAGACAACGTGTCGTTCACCTGCGTTTTACCGTTAAAAGTATTGTTCGTAGAGAATGTATTGTTCGCGTCTTTTCGTGCCATACTCTCGCCATCAATACCGTCAATCGTATCCGAGTTGAACGTTGTTGCCGTACTGCCCAATCCAGACCTCGGAGACATCGGTCCTTCCGTCCACGTTCCACATCCAACGGTCGTACAGGTTGCCGTTGCTGGCGTCGGTAATTCGATTTCGATGAATAGTGGATATGTCGTAAAGGCCGATGGCGCCAACAATGAGTTATCGCCAATTTGAATCGAAAACAGTCCATTCTTTACCTGCACCCGAAATCCGCCATCGCGCACTTCTTCCCCTAACGATGTGCCGCCTGATGCAGCAGTGTATAACCGTATTTTCATATTATACAAACCATCTGGTTTGATGTTTCCTGTTGCATCCGTCAATCGACCCTGAAAGTTAATTTTATATGGCACCGTCTGGACTGCGCCGGCCTTATACGCAAATACACTACATGTCACCACAATACTTACGACGAACAGCAGTACAGTGAATTTTGACGCATAATTAAAGCGTGATGTCATCGCGAGAACCGCCCCCTTACATCAACATAATCAATGCTTGCAGTCCTTGCTGTCGTACCTCCGGCTGCTTTATGAATCATCGCACCAAATGACGTTACGATAGTAGGAATACCCGAAGATATACTACATTGGCTGGTGTCGTCCGCAGTAAAGGTAGCTGTTGAACCATTTCCTGATACCGTAACATTCAGTGTCGTCCAGTTCACATTTGCAGCAACTCCAAGAGAGCATGTCGTCTCGACAGATCCAGACCGACATACACCCTGCCACTGCCCGGCGTTAACTCCATTTGAATACCTAATGTAGCAGCCATTGGTGATGTTACTCTCTGTTCCTGATGTCGTTATAGTGTCGATGAAACCTGCGCGGAATGTGTATATACCTGGACTTGCCGATAGTGCGCTTAGTTTTACGGCCGTCATAAACGACCAGTTTCCATTCGTCAACTGGATTGATGGTGACGTGCCGAGAAAACCACCTAACGAAGTTGTAGAGGTTGCAGTAGCTCCAAATATTCCAGGATGCGACCCACCGTCATTATTTTGCTGCGAAAGAGTACCATTTGTTACATACGCATTCATAGTTGAATCAATAGCAGACGCATTTGCAAATGATCCACTAGTTAAATCTGTCTGATAGTTATACCCCAATCGAGGATCCAGCATCGTACTAACACAGTCTTTCCAGGTATCTCCCTCAAAGCATCGGAACTTCTTTGCAACTGCATTGTAGTACATCGCTCCGTTATAGCCCGTCGGATCTCCGCTTGTCGATTTGTGATCAAGCACGAGCAACGTCGGTGACGCATCAGGGTTTACGTCGCCATCACCTACTCGCAGCTCGAGATTCTGCGTATCGCCGACTAGCAATGGCGCACCAGCGGCATTCTGGATCGCAAACGCATAAACCGAATTCAATACATTCTTGAACCCTCGCCAGTTGTAGTAGCAGATGTTTTTACTTTGGATGAAACATATAACTGATCCCCGGGCTGCAAGGCGATAACTCGAGATAAAATTTCGTATGTCGTCGTTGGATTCGCTTGGGTAAATCGAAGATGCGACGCGCCCGAAGCTGGACTTGCAGTTGTCGTCAAACCTTCACACAGTAACCAACCTGCACACCCGAACTCAAAGCCCGGATTCGATATCAGATTATCGCCATATGTTGCACCTGCATCGACTGCAGCTTGAACTAGCACATTATTTGCAACAAGCTTTAATGTCGGCGGAGAATTTACATTCGAACCTGCTGCTCCTGCAGCCACTGCAGAAATCGACAAACCTGTCGCGTCGTTCATGATATATCCACCAGATGCAGCGGACTGCAATTGCAGATTCGATCCAGACTGAGTCACATTAAAGCCGACTGCTTTACCATTAACGACAGAAATAGTGTCATTAGCCTGCGTTTTGCCATTAAACGTATTTGTTGACCCGACAGTAAACGTGTTACTGGCGTCATTTCGCGCCAAACTAGATCCATCAATTCCATCAACTGTATCGGCATTAAATGCATACGGACTAGACCCCAGTGGCGATCGGGGCGTCATAGCCCCTTCGGTAAACGTACCACATGCAGCCGTCGTACAGGTAGCGGTTGCAGGTGTCGGTAATTCTGTTTCTAGGTACAGTGGATAGTTCGTAAACACACTAGGTGTCAGCGCAGCCACATCCCCCAACTGGATCGAAAATAAGCCATTAGTTACTTGGACGCGATTAGTCGTTTCACGAGTTTCGGTCCATATCGCAGTACCACCCGACGCTGTAGAAAAAAGTCGCAGTTTCATGTTGTACAATCCGTCCGGTTTGACATTCCCAGCAGCGTCAGTCAAGCGGCCTTGAAAGTTGATTTTATACGGAATCGTCTGGGCGGCGTGAACATTCGTTGTGACAATAATTGATGTAATAAAAACTATGAAAATACAGAATAGCGACGCTAGTAGTATACTGCGCTGATTATGGCGATAAAAACCGCCCGTCAAACCCTGTCTAACAACTCGTAATTGCACGTTTTATCCCTGTTTGTTCCCTCAACCGCATTGCTAAATAAACAGCATATGCTATGCCGTCTATTTTACCATTTTTCAAGGGTAACCACTAGGGTTATGCTACTTTTTCAAGTACTCTTCAATCGACTTGCTGACCTTGCCATCAGACTTCAGATTTTCCCAGTACAGAACCTGCGAATCATTAAAGAACATCGCATCATCCGGACCGTGTAGTTCGTTGCCTAATTTCACTAGCTGAGGCGTTCCCGATGACGATGATTGATCAGCCGGTTTTGGCGTTTCTGCAGTCGCATTCGTCGTTTCTTGCTGCTGCAAATAGTATACGTTTGTCAAACGATACGACTGATCCTTCAAGCGCTGCAGTTTACCAAAATAGATCTGGTTATTTGCCAGTACGACCACCTGATACTTTTCTTTTTGTATGAAATAGCCAGACGTCTGCGACATGACGCGCCACGTTACAAATGCGCCAGCTGCAATCACCACAACAACGACAATGCCCAAAATGACACGCTGTTTTTTTGAAAGTTTAAATGATGCTTTAGGCGATGTAGCCGTTGGCCTATTTGGATGTGGTCGAATGTCTATATTTTTTTGCATAGTATTAGTTCCTCATTATACACTTTTTTGCTTGTTAGTAGCCTTTCGCTGCTTGTGACGTCGGTTTAATCGGTAATAGGCCACAGCTGCCATTGCGATCAGCGCTAGGCCTAACAGCGCATATAGCACCACCTGACGCCATATGCCGGTTATCAAAAAAACATATCGGACATCATCTGCACCGTTCGCCCCTACTGTTACTTGATAGATCCCAAATTGACTCGACGGCACACTAAAATCAAATGCACGCGTTCGTCCTGCGTACACCAGAGGACCCTCGAACTGCGTCGACCTACCCCACGGCGCCATTGACACCTTCATATTAGGAAAGAATCCCGTCGCCTTATTCGCGTCAGCCGGGTTCGGGCCTGCCGATTTTGTCGTTGCAAATATCGCTGCAAATACATCACCTTGTGGCAGCTTCGAGCTTTCTACTGTGAATCCGATCCTGGCGGCGTCCTTTGGGCTCAGTTCGATGTCACTGACATCCAGTACGATACCATCTGTTTCGTCGGGACGATCATAAAATTGCAACGTACCGTCGTCACCCGTTTGACGAAAGAACCGAACAGACAGCACGACTTGCGCCGTTTGATCCGATCCATTGGCAATATCTACCACACCGCGCTTGGACTCGCCAACATCTAACGACTCTTTATACATTAGAGGGCGCAGTTGCAAAGTATCAGCTGCAGACGCTGGCTGCGCATTAAAAAGAAGGACGGCAATTAGTATCACTAGCCCAGCAAATATTTTATTCATGGTATTGTCGTCACCGTTACGGTCATTGTATTTGTGTAATTACCAACCGCCTGGGTTGGCGTAATATCA
>SEAL01000045.1 GCA_004145215.1 Chloroflexota bacterium
TATAGTAGAGTGTTTGCTTTGAGGGCGACCATCGAAAATCGTCAGCTGCCGTAAAGGTTATATCTGGATAGTCCAGTCTAAGCTGTCTGAGTAGCGAGCGTGTCGAGGGCATAGTAGTAGCAGCCATAGATTACAGCTTGTTCCGGGTGAGCCGCCTGCCGAAACTCAGGGCAGGGGATATGAGGTGGTAGTTTTTCGGTTAAAATGTTCGTCAGCTGAGCGCCATATTGATCAAAATAAGTGCCAATACTGCCACCGATTATAACGACGTCAGGTTGGATAATAGGGATGACTGCCAAAAAACCGCGGCTGATTCTGTCTGCGATCTGGTTCCATGTCGCAGGATCTTGGATGTCCCTGGCGTAAGCACCGTAGATATCGTGGATTGCCTGACCGCTGGCAAAGCTTTCCCATTTACGAACAACACCGTCGTATTCGACGAGCGCATGACCGCCTTCTCCGTGGCGAAGGCCTGGGTCGATAACACCATTCGTTGTTACGCCAGTGCCGATACCAGTGCTGATCGTTACGTATAGCGACGATTCAGGCACCTTTGCTAGTGTGCGTGTCTCGGCGAGACCTGCCAGATTGGCGTCATTCTCAACCAGTATGGGAACATCGCCTAGCACGCCGTCCAGTGCTTCGACGACGTTAAAATTGCTCCATTTTAGGTTTTCGCACCATACCGCGACGTTACCTTTGATAATACCTGGTAGTGCAATAACAACGGCCTCGACCTGCTGTGAACCGTATTGCTGTTGAAGTGTTTGGCGAAGTAATGCAACATACTCCGTTTGATCTTTTGGAGTAGGGAATTTAATCTGCTCTCCGACCGTGCCATCCTGAGAAAAGCTCGCGACTAATGTTTTTGTCCCCCCGGTGTCGACTGTAACTAACATGCTTCCAGTGTATCATGCGCCGACAGTGGGTGTAGCCCTTGTTTTTTTGTTAAAAATCCTGTATAGTAAAGAAAATTACTTATAGAGGTGAGACCAAGTGCAGCAAGGCAGACATACAACCCAAGGTGGATCAATCGCTGTGTTTGCTATTGTCGCAGTATTACTCAGTGCCGCTCTTGTCGCTGCAGTATTCGTGGTTCAAAAGCGCGGCTATCAAGTTCGGATCAATCAGCCGATCATGGAAGTGGCCGATAACTCTTCAGACCAACCAGCCGAACAATCGCAGCAGGCTCCGCAGCAAACGGATGCCGAAAAACAAGCAGCTGATCAGCGCGCTGCTGAACAAAAAGCAGCGGATGACAAAAAGAAAGCAGAAGCCGAACAAAAGCGTGTTGAAGCTGAAAAGCAGGCAGCTGCCGAAGCTGAACGTCAGCGTCAGGTACAGGCACAAGTTCAACAGCAGGCTGCAGCTGCGCCGGCTGAAGTGCCGCATACTGGTGCAGCGCCACAAGCGCTTCCAACAACTGGTCCAGCCGATAATCTGATGCAGCTGATCGCTGGCGTTATCATGGTTGCCTTGGTTGCAGCATACTTGAAATCATACCGACATCGTTTCGGTTCACTACTCAAATAGTCAGACGACTACCAGAGTGGACATATATTTTTACTAGTGATACAATGGTACCAATCTACGAGTATCTTTGGTGTGCTCACGGAAATACAATATTTAGGAAGGAGTCTATTAAAGACTTATGGCACAAGCCGCAATAACAATGGATGATTTGCTTGCATCAGCAGACGCAGCAGTCAAACAATTAACAGCAGGAGAAGTAATTACAGGTACTGTACTTACTCTCAAGAAGCACGAGGTCCTCATCGATCTTGGCGCACAAGGGGTTGGATTCGTTCCACGCCGCGAGGTTGGTTTTTCTCGCACCCTGAAAGAAGGTGATGAAGTAACAGCGAGCGTCGTTGACGCCGAAATGGATAACGGATTCTCACTACTATCACTACGAAAAGCAGCGAAAGATCGCGGCTGGGAAGAAGTTGCCGCAAAACAAGAAAGCGGTGACATCATCGACGTATCTCCATACGACGCAAACCGAGGTGGTTTGTTGGTTGAATACGAAGGAGTTCGTGGATTCCTACCAGTTTCACAGCTTTCTGCAGAACACTATCCACGTGTTGGCAGTAGCGACAAAGATGAAATCTTGCAGCGTTTGAACGCATTGATCGGTCAGACGTTAAAGGTACGCATCCTTGATAGTGATCGCAAAGCAAACAAACTGATCTTTAGCGAAAAAGAAGCTATCAAAGACGGTTTGGCTGAACGATTCCAGAAACTTGCAATCGGAGACAAAGTAAAGGGTGTCGTTACTGGCGTCGTTGACTTTGGTGTATTCGTAAACGTTGAAGGTATCGAAGGATTAGTTCACATTAGCGAAATCAGCTGGGAACGTGTTAACAACCCAGGTGACTACGTAAAAGTTGGCGATACGATCGAAGCAAAGATCATTTCTATCGACAAAGACCGTTTGAGCCTTTCAATCAAGCAGTTGTCTCAGGACCCATGGCTTGATGAAGTAGAGCAGTTCAAACCTGGCGTTGACGTCGAAGGAACGGTCACCCGAATCACACCATTTGGTGCATTCGTACAGATCAGCCCAGCAGTTGAAGCACTTGTTCATGTCAGTGAACTTGGCGAAGGCGATAATGTCGATCCTGAAAAGGTCTTCACGCTAAACGAGCGAAAAGCATTTGTCGTCCTTGATGTCGACAAAGACAATCGCAAGATCTCACTCAGCTTGAAAAAGAAGTAGATCGAACAGAAAAAGTCAGTTACAATCACGTAACTTGTACGTTAATTGCCGCCGTTTCGTATGATTCAGGTTCAGGCAGGAAGGAGTAAAAAGTCATGGCAGAGAAAGTAGTTGTTGTTTCGGACTCAATTACCGTAGGTGAACTGGCTGAAACGCTCAATTTGCCTGTAACTAATCTGATCGGAGAGCTGTTTAAGAATGGCATTGTTGCCACGATTAACCAGCGTATCGATTTCGAGACGGCGCAAATTATCGTAGAAGAACTGGGTATTGATGTCGAAATCCAGAAAAAAGAAACCGCAGCAGCGCCTGGTCGGCAAGCATATGTCCCGACCGAAAACGCCGTTGATCGTCCGCCGATCGTTGCCGTTATGGGCCACGTTGACCACGGCAAGACTAGCTTGCTGGACGCGATTTTGGAAACAAAAGCAGTCGACGGAGAAGCCGGCGGTATTACGCAGCACATTAGCGCTTATCAGACGATCCGCAAAGATCGATCGATTACACTCCTGGACACCCCTGGTCACGAGGCATTTGCCGCACTTCGTCAGCACGGTGCAACGCTTACTGATGTTGTTGTTATTGTCGTCGCAGCAGACGACGGAGTAAAGCCGCAGACAGTTGAAGCGATTCGCTTTGCGCAGAATGCAAACGCAAAAATCGTCGTTGCAATCAACAAAATGGACAAAGAAACCGCCAATCCAGGTATGGTCGTTGGCCAGCTAGCCGAACATGGCGTGATTTCTGACCAAAAGGGTTGGGGTGGCACGGTCCCAATGGTAGAAGTTAGCGCAAAAACTGGCGCTGGCGTTGATACGCTCCTCGATACGGTATTACTTGTAGCGGACCTCGAAGAACTCAAAGCCGATGTAGATGTTCCCGCACAAGGACTCGTCATCGAATCTCACATGGAAACCGGCAAGGGGTCAGTTGTTGGACTATTGGTTGAACAGGGTGAACTAAAGCCCGGTCACTTCTTGGTCGCGGGTACTGCCTATGGCAAAATCCGAACGCTCCTTGATTACAAAGGTACTGCAATGAAGGTTGCAGGCCCTTCGACTCCTGTCACGGTGACTGGATTCAAAGAACTACCGCAATTCGGTGACGTCTTTACGATTGTCAAAAACGAAAAACTTGCTCGCACTGCAACAGAGCGTGCCCGTATTGAACGCGAACGCGATGCAGCTAGCACGAATGTCACCGGCGCCGATTTGTTAAAGATGATGAGCCAAAAGCACGAGAGCCAGGACTTGAACGTTATCGTCAAAGCCGACGTCCAAGGGTCTTTGACTTCTGTGATGGACAGCCTGCGATTGGTTGATACGGGTGGAGAAATCACCCTTCGTATTATCGGATCTGGCGTTGGAAATATTTCTGAAAACGATGTTCGCCTGGCTGCTAACGAAAACACGATCATCTACGGATTCAATGTCGAATTACCGCCTGCGGTCAAACGACTCGCGATGCGCGACAAAGCACAGGTTCGTATTTACAAAGTTATCTACGAGCTCCTCGATGGCCTAAGCATCAAGACGACAAAGAAAATCCTCGTCGAAGAGGGTGACAAGATCGAATTCTTTACACGCGAACTCGTCAAGCGCACGCTCAACTAAGCACGCGCTACAGTTCTCTAATTGACTTTTCATTACTTTTATGCTAATATGTAACTATGCTATCATTTTGATGTCATAGTTACATTGCTTTTGCACTCGTGACGTCATTTAAAACAAACATAACCACATGATATACTAGGTACAGTAGTACTAACTGTATATCCGCCATAGGAGAATATAAATGTTCCAACTAGATGATAAATTCCTTGCCGATATTGGCTTGAACGAACTACCGGATGACCAAAAGCAGGCATTCCTAAAGCACATTTATGATGAGCTCGAATTGCGTGTCGGAACTCGACTTTCTGACGGCTTGTCTGACGAACAGCTCGAACAGTTTGAAAAAGTGATTGATCGTGATCAAGCGACAATCGATTCCTGGGTTGCTCAGTACGCGCCCGATTATCACAACGATGAAGCGTTTGCTCGAATTCAACAAGCAACAAATCTGGATGTCAACGATCCAAATCTAAAAGCTGAATATGTTGCGACAAAGTGGCTGGAAGTAAATCGCAATCAATGACAAGAGTGTCATCGAGGATAGAGTAGTCGCCTGGAGCCGAGAGGTGTTCAGTAGGATTTATTGATCGTGCACTAGTAATTATGCACTCGATATCGCTAATCGTCGCGCGGCTTTGGGGCCACTGTTGATATGCGCGGATTTGCCGTTCGATCACGTTACTTGATTCGGACCAGTCGATGATACCATCGGCTTTTGTAATCAGCTGGCAGTATGATGCATCGTTTTCTGACTGTTCGACAGGCAGCAGCTGGTTGCCTGCTATTTGCGGCAGAGTGTCTATCAACATCGTCGCACCGATGGCGCCGAGCGTATCGTACAATTGTACGGAATTTTCTGTACCGTCTAGGTCGTAGGCTTGCTGTGCATATACAGGACCAGCGTCCATTTTTGCCTGAATCTGCATAATGCTAACGCCAGTGATCGCATCGCCGTTTTTGATAGCCGCTTCGATAGGGGATGGGCCGCGATATTTTGGCAAGAGCGACGGATGGATATTGATAATACCCGGGCTGAATAAATCGATAATCGATTGTGGAATTATTTTACCAAAGCTAACTAGTACGCCGATTGGATTGTCGATCGCCATGATGTCGTCGCGTACATCCGCCATTTTCGTTGGCTGCCATACGGGGATGTCATGTTGTTGAGCAAATAGTTTGACCGCTGGCTGCGTTAGTTTGTTACCGCGCCCGCGGAGCGTATCAGGTTTTGTCACAACTGCAGCGACATTAAAATTGTGTTCAATCAACGCTCGAAGTGCGATCAGACTAAAGTCTTCGGTGCCAAAAAAGATAATCGGCTGGGCTATTGTTCCCATATAACCGCATTGTCTTTGATGTCGTTTTCATAATCCAGCGGTTGCAATTCGCCTTTATCGTCGAGCGTATAAAAGGCCTTTGTTTCATCGCGGATGTGATCAATGAACACGATACCGTTCGTGTGATCGATCTCGTGTTGAATGACACGCGCCAGGAATCCCTCTGCTTTAAATCGCACCTCGTTACCCTCGGTGTCGAGTGCTTTGACGCGAATTTTGTTATAGCGGGGGACTTTACCATAAATCTTACTCACACTCAGGCAGCCTTCGTAATCCTTTGATGTTCCACCTTCGAATTTAACAATTTCTGGGTTGATGAGTGCAGTAAAGTCGCGCGTATTTTTGTCATCAAAATCACTGCGCACAATAATGACTCGCTCCATGCGGTCAATTTGCACGGCAGCAAGCGCTGCGCTGATTTCATGAGGTCGTGAATCTTCCCAATCTAGTGCTGCTGCGGTCATATCATCGATAAGTGTTCTGGTGTTGTCGGTGACGATATGGACTTTAGCTGATTTGGTGCGTAAGTGCTCATTCGGGAGCGTTATGATATCTTCTTTTTTCATTACTGTTAATTGTAGCTGAAATTAACAAAAATTAACAGAGACGCCGACTGATTATAGCAGGGACAGCGGGTCAAGTTCGTACTGCCAATGTTGAGCTGGGACATGTGTCAAAAGCTGGGTGAGTGACCCGCGCTTTGGCGATTTGATCACCAATTGCCATCTATAGGTGTCACGCTGTCGTTCGTAGAATGCTGGTGTCGGTCCCAATATCTGGACGTCGTCACCTGCGTTTTTTCGTAGTTCGCGCGCCAGTTGCTGGGCGTTGCGTACGGCAGCAGCTTCGGTTTTGTAGACGCAGGTGAGTTTGAGTAGATAGGTGAACGGGGGGAATAATGCTCGCTGGCGTTCTGCGATAGTTGCTTCGTAAAAATGAGTATAGTTCTGTGCAATGCCGTCTATAACCGCGATGTGGCCTCCGGCATCTGCCTGGATAACGCCGACGGTTCGCAGATGTGGCAGGTCCAGGCCCTTTGCGACAACCTGAGTGCCGATGATCAAATCGATTGCTCCGGAATACAGATCGTTATAGCGGCTCTCGACTGTATCGCCGTCATTATTGTCGCCGTCAAAGCGAGCAATTGTTTTGTCAGGAAATAGTTTCATTAGTTCTGATTCAATTAATTTCGTGCCGATGCCTTTATGGATGATATCGGCATGATGGCATTCAGGGCAGCTTGTCGGAACTTTTTCGGTATTGCCGCAAATATGGCAACGCAGATGGTGGTGGTCAGCATGGAGGGTTAGGGGTGTGAAACAGCGTGTGCAACTAGCAGACCAGCCGCAGTTTTCGCACAATGTCGTACTGGCGCTACCGCGACGGTTGTGAAAGATCAGCGCCTGCTTTCCGCTCGCGAATGTTGATTCTAATTGCGCAATCAGCTGGTCGGATAGAAAGCGGTGCTTTTTAAACGATGCGCGTTTTGTCATATCAACTAACGTGACGGATGGCGCTGTTGTATCGAGTCTCGCTTTGGTGTCGATTGTAATAATCGGCCGCCCAGAATGCTCGGCGATATAGTAATCGGCAATCAGCGGCGTTGCGCTGCCAATGATAACTTTCGCCTGATGGTAGCTCGCCAGGATGCTCGCGGCGCGAAGCGCGGAATAGCGTGGCGATTGCTCTTGTTTAAAGCTCTGCATGAAGTGCCGACAGCCATGACAGGTGACGCTCGGCTTCGGTCTGCCGGGAATGTGTGAGGATGATATCAGAAAAGTGGTGTGAAAATTCGTCAACCAACTGAGAGGTTAGGGCTATTTCTGGAACGAGTATAATGACCGATTCGCCGCGAGCCAGCGCTTTTTTGGCGGACTCGATATAGATTGTCGTTTTCCCTGAACCAGTGACCCCGTGCAGCAGGATACTCCCAGGTGTCGATGATTCAATTGTTTGGATGGCTAGTTGCTGGGCGTCGGTGAGCACATTTGTTGTTCGCCCGCGGAGCGATTCGCGTACTTTCGTCGTGCGGTCGCGCCGCTTTTTTAGCAAACCTCGCGGAAGAATCGTCTGGAGTACCGTTGCCAGATGTGATGAATAGTAGCTACTCATCCATTCCGCCAGGCGTAGCAATGGCTCCGGAAGTGCCGTTTCGTCAACGACCTCGCTAATTAATTTTGTATCGTACGCAGGTTTTTCTACTTTGCTGACAACAATGCCGAGTACTGTTTTTTTACCGACTTCGATAGTGACGATCTGACCAATTAGTAGCGGCGTTTCAGACGAGTACGTAAAGCTGGCGCTTTGTTG
>SEAL01000046.1 GCA_004145215.1 Chloroflexota bacterium
ACTCAATACCCTGCTGCTATGATTCCTGGAATTGATTCCACGACATGGAATAATTCTGCCGATATTGCGTCAGATAGTATTTATAATGCAACCAAAGCAAACGGCAATGGCTATGACCACTTATTCGGCTATTCTCAGGGTTCTGGTGGTACATTAATGGCCGCGCAGCGCATTGCTGGCGAAAACGGCGGCGTCTTGCCTGATAATATTGATGTCACAATGCTGGGCGCACCAAGCACTCCAGGTACTGGTTTCTTTAAAGACACCAAAGTCCAGATGGCAAAACCTCTATTTGACATGATGGGTATCGATGTCGATCCAGGTGACGCACCTGCAGGAACGACATATTATGGCAAACCTGGTGATATCTGGGCAAATGGCGGTTCACGAAATATTATTACGCAGACAGGCCAAGCGCTCGGTACTGCATTCGGCGGAACTCACGGTTATTCACCTGCTGAACTGCAAAACCCTGCAAACATCATTACAGATGTAAATGGCGTCAAAGTTGTTCACGTCGCAGACGATTTGAGTGGCTATGGTCACGCAGCTCGTGCAAATGGACTTGAATGGTCGGATTCTGCAGAGCAGTTAGTCGACGCTGTCGCACCTGAAGGTATTGTCGGGCGCCCTGCACCAGCACCTGACATGCAGGCAGCCTTTACTGCAGGTTCAAAGGTAATTGAAGAAACGGCCGCATTCCACGGTATGCCTATCGACATCCCTGATGCTCAGCTACCTGCGATGCCAAATCCAATGGATATTGCACCTGCAGCGCCAGCTGGCGGTACACCACCGGTCCTAGAGCAAGTGCAGCAAGTTGTTGAGCAATTCACTCAACCAGCACCGGCATATGATGCATATGTTCCGCCAGTGATGGAGCAAGTCCAGCAGGTTGTCGAACAATTTACACAGCAGGCGCCGGCGCCAGTTGCAGCACCAGCCGCAATGCCACAAATGGAACAGATCAATACTGCAATCAACGATGCAGTGCAGAATAGTCCATTTGCGCAATTCTTGCCACGCTAGTCGCCATACGACTATTAAAAGGACGATCCGCCTAGGGTCGCCCTTTTAATTTTGCCGCGTCGTAGCGGATAAAATGGTATCATACTACTAATGGCTATCTCTGAAAAATTATCTAGTATTGACCAATGGCTACGGCCGTATAGCGCTCAGTTGCAACAGCGTATCGATTATACCGCCGACTATCGTCAAAAGATAATTGGCGATACAGATATTGCTGATTTTTCATTGGGATACATGCATTTCGGGCTGCATCAGACTGCCACAGGCTGGGTGTTTCATGAATGGGCGCCGAATGCGACAAAAATATATATCGTCGGCCAGTTTTCTGATTGGCGTGATGACGAACGCTTTGCACTGACACGTGTTCAGGCTGGCGAATGGGAAATTAGCCTTGATACTGCCCTATTGCAACATCAAGATCGTTACAAACTACATATATTTTGGGACGGCGGAGATGATTACCGAATCCCCGCATGGGCAACTCGTGTCGTGCAGGATCCTTTGTCGAACCAATTTGATGCACAGGTCTGGTTGCCTGACCAGCCATACGTATGGCAACACGAACGGCCTACGCCAGCCAAAACTCCACTGATCTATGAAGCGCATATAGGCATGGCAAGCGCCGAAGAAAAGGTCGCATCCTATGCTGAATTCCGCCAAAATGTATTACCGAGAATTATTGCCGGTGGCTACAACACGATTCAGCTGATGGCAATTCAGGAGCACCCTTATTACGGTAGCTTTGGCTATCATGTGTCTAGTTTTTTTGCGGCCAGTTCGCGATTCGGCACGCCCGAAGATTTAAAGCAATTGATCGATGCCGCACATGCTGCGGGTATCACTGTAATTCTAGATTTGGTGCATTCGCACGCCGTTAAAAACGAGGTCGAAGGCCTGAGTCGATTTGACGGTAGTTATACTCAGTATTTTCACGAGGGCGACCGTGGCAACCACGCGGCATGGGATTCACGCGTTTTTGATTACGCAAAACCACAAGTTGCTCACTTTTTATTGTCAAACTGTCGTTACTGGCTGGATGAATATCAGTTCGATGGTTATCGATTTGACGGTGTCACTAGTATGCTGTATCTGGATCATGGTCTGGAAAAAGCGTTTACGAGCTATGACGATTATTTTGCCAATAACGACCTCGATGCGATCGCTTATTTAACAATTGCAAACGAACTGATTCATACTGTGTATCCGCAAGCGACGACGATCGCCGAAGAAATGAGTGGGTTACCTGGTATTGCTGGTGCAATTTCTGATGGTGGCATCGGGTTTGATTACCGGCTGTCGATGGGTATGCCAGATATGTGGATTCGGTTCATCAAAGATTGGCGCGACGAGGAATGGCAGATGTCGCTATTGTTTCGTGAACTATCTCAGCATCGACCCGAAGAGCGAACGATCAGCTATGCCGAAAGTCATGATCAGGCGCTTGTTGGTGACAAAACGCTACTATTTCGTTTGATCGACAAAGATATGTATGACCACATGTCCTTGTCCAGCCAGAACTTCTCTGTTGATCGCGGCATCGCGCTACATAAAATGATCCGATTACTGACGGCCAGTATGCATAACGGTGGCTACTTGAATTTTATGGGCAACGAATTCGGTCATCCTGAATGGATCGACTTTCCCCGAGAAGGAAATGACTGGTCCTACAAATACGCGCGGCGGCAGTGGAATCTGGCGGACGACGATACGCTAAAATATAAATTACTCGGTAATTTCGATGCTGCGATGATCGATTTACTGCCAAAATCTATTGGTGATTACGAGTGGATGACGATGAATGATGGCGATCAGGTTCTGGCGTATGTACGCAATAACTTGCTGTTTGTTTATAACTTCAATCCGGTAAAATCGTTTACAGATTACGGTGTCGTTGCAGCAGCGGGAGATTACAAGATCATCCTATCGGGCGATGATGAAGTGTATGGTGGGCATAATCGAATCGATACGACACTAACCTATTCGACCACCAAAGGTTTCGATACACGTCTGCGGTTGTATCTACCAGCGCGTACGGCACTTGTCTTGCAAAAAATTGATTAAACATACAAATCTGATATGATATTCTCGCGAACCAAGCGGCCGCTTGTGTTCAAAAACTCCGTGATAAGGATGACGCGACGATGAATATGAGTATTCTAGGTCTCGAAATCGATTTTGGGACAGCCGTTCAGGTAACTGTCACAGTTGCTGCAATCTGTACTTTTGGCATGATCATATGTCGAAATCCTGCCAAAGCTATAGTTGCGCGCTATCGGCGACGGCGCATGCTGCGCAATTTGCCTCGGGCGGAGCTGATCGGCCAGATACTGGTCCACTCGAGCGAGCGCGACCAGCGCCTTTAAGGTGAAACGATCACTTGTGAAGCAGAGTTTGTCGCCGGCGTTTTGACAAAAAGCTCCTCGACGCAGCAGTAACCCGCCTCACGGAGTCCGGTGAAAATCCGGTTCTCCCCTACTGTCAGTATGTGTAGTGACCGCAGGAGAGAATCGATGGAATCATCGGGCATGTTATGCGGCACTAGCGTATACTAGTAGGAGATTAATGACGGAGGATTCTATGAAAATTGCTATTTCTGGCCTAGGGCGAATGGGCGGACAAATTGCCAAAAAACTACACGAAAACGGTCATCAGGTCGTTGCGCATAACCGCAGTCCCGAAAAGGTGGACGAAGCCAAAGCATACGGAGCGATTGCTGTATACAGCGACCAAGATGTGATTGAAGCGTTCGATGGTGAACCTGTCGTTTTATGGATCATGCTGCCGGCAGATATTATTGATGCAAAGGTCGATGAATGGCTAGAGATTCTGCCAGCCGGTAGTCTGATTATTGATGGCGGTAACAGCGATTATCGTGGCGACGCAGCACGCGCAGAACGTGTTCGTGCGGCCGGGAGTGAATTAATGGATATCGGCACGAGCGGTGGCGTCCATGGGTTGGCGAACGGATTTTCGATGATGGTTGGTGGCGACGCAGACGGGTACGCAACATTAGCGCCGATTCTCGACACGCTCGCTGCGCCACGCGGTGGTCATGCGCATTTTGGTGTGACGGGTACAGGACACTTTGTCAAAATGGTACACAATGCAATTGAATATGGCATAATGCAATCACTAGCCGAAGGCTATCGAGTACTCCGTGAAGGCCCATACAAAGGCAGGCGCTGCATGAAAACCCTAATATGAATGACATTAGCGGCGTGGTCGCAGAATCTGGTGAAGCGCGCTGGACGCTAGAAACGGCAAATGAATTGAATATTCCTATGCCGGCGATTCAAGCGTCGTTTGATGTGCGACTAGCTTCTCAACAGGGTCAAATCGACTACTCTACTAAATTGCTGGCAGCGATGCGAGCAAAATTTGGTGGACATGATATCAACGGAATTCAGTAATTTAGGTCAAGTTCTAGATATAAAACTCATTCGTAGTTACTGAAATGTGGGGTGGTCAGGAGGACTAGTCTTCTAGCGGAGCGATCCGCGAGTCTAGTCCTCCTGCAACCCACCACAGGTTGTAGGGATAAGGAAGTGCCGCTTATGCGGCCTGCAGGGCTGCGGTGAGCAGCTCTTGGAAGTCGATTGTGTCGACTCCGGTATGTCCATTGGACTGGTCCTGGTTGTGACCGTCTTCATGGGCCAAAATGACCATCATCAGGTCGGCTCGGTCTGCAGGCACATGATCCGCGAGCGAATCGAATGCGGTCCTGTTGAGGTTGATGTGATCCGTCTGGTTGCTTCCTTCGCAGTAGTTGATGCTGTACAGCTGGCCGCAGAGCGGCTCTACTGAATGAACGGTTGCCGGGTTGAAGCGATTGGACACCGTGATTGGTGCGATGACCGCGTCGCCATTGTGGGTGTCGACAGCTGCTGCTTCGCAGGCGACCATGGCGTTGAAGCCATCCTGATCGCATGCGTTAGCGTCTGCGAAGACTGTCGACTGTTGGAACAGCTCTGCTGTCTCGGCGACCTGTACGTCTAGCGGCTTGGAACCGTCGAACGCCTGCTGAGCCGGCATCGGAATGGCTTTTCCGTTGTAAGCGGAAATTGCAGCCGATGCCACTGGGTCGAGCATGTCTTGCACTATGTTGCCGATGGCTTTTGGTGCTGGGGGCGCGACAGCGGGTGTCGTGGTGACGGGCTGAGGTGCCGAAGCGGCCTCGAACGTCACGATCGGTGATGTTTCCAGTACGGGCTT
>SEAL01000005.1 GCA_004145215.1 Chloroflexota bacterium
GTGATCATTTCAGTAGAACATTTGCATTATAGCATAAGTGGTAATGATAGTCAATAGTTTGCGTCAATTTCATATTCTCTATATAATGAAGCACGATAGCACTAATGCTTAATAATAGGAGCACAACAGAGATATGAGCCAAACAAAACTGGGCATCAACGGATTTGGACGAATCGGCCGCAATGCATTCAAAATTGCGTTTGAACGAAGCGACGTCGAAATCGTTGCGATTAACGACCTGACCGATACGCGAACACTAGCGTACCTACTGAAACATGACAGTAACTACGGTACATATCAACACGACGTCAGTTATGACGATCAGAACATCATCGTTGACGGCAAGGTTATTCGTGTTCTCGCTGAACGTGACCCAGCAGCGCTTCCATGGGGTGATTTGCAGGTTGACGTTGTTATCGAGTCAACTGGATTCTTTACAGCAAAAGAAGACGCTGAAAAGCATATCACTGCTGGCGCGAAGCGTGTCGTCATCAGTGGCCCGACAAAAAGCGAAGGCGTTGACACCATCGTTCTGGGCGCAAACGAAGACAAAATCGAAGGTTCGAGCAGCGTTGTTAGTAACGCTAGCTGTACGACAAACAGCCTCGGTGCCGTTATGGCGATCCTAGACGCTGAATTTGGTGTCGAAAAATCACTACTAACAACAGTACACAGTTATACTGCTAGCCAAGCTTTGCAGGATGCGCCAAAGAAAGATCTTCGTGAAGGTCGTAATGCATCAGAAAATATCGTCCCTACGACGACTGGCGCAGCGATTGCGGTGACAAAAACATTGCCACAGCTAGCTGGCAAGTTCGACGGACTTTCTATTCGCGTCCCGACCGCTGTTGTATCAATCAGCGATGTAACGGCATTACTATCTCGTGACGTTACTGTCGAAGAAATCAATGCTGCATTTAAAAAAGCAGCTGGCGAACCATTCTACCAGGGTATTTTGGCTGTGAGTGACGAACCTCTTGTGTCACGTGACTATATCGGTAATAGCCATTCAGGTACAATCGACTTGGCATTGACAAAGGTTGTCGCTGGCAATTTGATCAAGATCTGCGTCTGGTATGACAACGAATGGGGCTATAGCAACCGCTTGGTTGAATTGGTCGCAGACATTGGTAAAAGTGTAAAATAGCACGCATCCAATCAAAACAGAGGTTGCATTGCAGCCTCTGTTTTATTACTAGTACAATACCTTTACAGAGATGAATATACCGCTTATACTTACAGATAGTATGAAAATATATATCGGTTCTGATCATAACGGCTTTCACATGAAGGAAAAAGTCTTTGCCTATCTGGTAAAGCGTAAATATAAAGTAGAGGATGTTGGCGGGCGCGAGCTAGACCCTAATGACGATTTTCCAGAGTTTGCCCAAGCAGCGGCGATTCAAGTAATTGGTGATGACGACAAGGACCCTCGGGCTATTCTGATATGCGGCGGCGGTCAAGGTATGGCGATTGCTGCTAACCGATTCCGCGGTATTCGCGCCAGTGTTATCTGGGATGCGTTCGAGGCAAAGATGACGCGCAACGATAACGACAGTAATGTTCTGTGCCTCCCTGCTCGTGTACTAGATAATGATGACGAAGAATGGCAAGATATTATCGATACCTGGCTGGAAACACCATTTGCAACAGCAACTCGCTACAAGCGCCGTAACGCTCAGATTGACGAGTTAGCCTAATGAGTATTATCGCACCTGCTGTCCTGTCTGATAATCCAGATGATTTTAAAATGCAGCTAGAAAAAATACACACCTTTGCAAAACGTGTTCATATTGACCTGAGCGACGGCACGTTTGCGCCAACTTCAACGATTGATCTAGCGCAGATCTGGTGGCCGCAGGGATGGGAAGTCGATATCCACGCGATGGTTGCACAACCGTCAAGCTACCTGCAGGCATTAATCAATCTAAAGCCGCATGCAATTATTTTCCACGCCGAAGTCCAGGAGGATCTAGTACCGATATTGCAACAGGTGAAACAAATGGGGATCAAAGCAGGCGTCGCATTGATGCGACCAACTGTTCCATCAAATGTCCGAGCACTACTCGAAGCGGCTGATCATGTCATGATATTCAGTGGTGATTTGGGTAAATTTGGTGGCACAGCCAGTCTGATGCAGCTGGAAAAGATTCGCTTGATCAAATCGATTAACAATGGAATAGAGATCGGCTGGGACGGCGGCGTGAATATCGAAAATGCCTATAGCCTGGCGCAGGGCGGCGTCGATGTACTGAACGTCGGCGGAGGCATTCAAAAAGCAGCTGATCCGAATGCTGCTTATGCTACACTGGAAGCAGAGATCAACAAACAAGGGGTGATTTGAGTTATTTATGAGTGGGCAATTAACAATTTCGCAATTGGAACACAAAGCGACCATTATTCGCGAAGACATTATTCGCATGCTGGAGCACGCAGGCAGTGGACATAGCGCGGGACCATTGGGTCTGGCTGATATATTTTCTGCATTATATTTTCATATATTGAATTTTGATCCAAAAAATCCAGACTGGAAAGATCGTGATGTATTTTTCCTGAGTAATGGACATACCGTTCCAGTGCAATATGCTGCAATGGCCGAAGCGGGATACTTTGACAAAGAAGAATTAATGACACTGCGCAAATTAGGGTCACGCTTGCAGGGTCATCCTGAACGCACAAAGCTGCCTGGCCTAGAAAATACTAGTGGTCCACTCGGGAGTGGATTAAGTCAAGCTGCTGGTTACGCATACACTTTGCAGTATATCGACACGTCACCACACCGGTTCGTTTATACGGTCATGGGCGACGGTGAATTAAACGAAGGTAATATTTGGGAAGCCGCGATGTTCGCTGGCAAATACAAACTGTCGCAACTGACTGCCTTTATTGACCGTAATAACATCCAAATTGACGGTACGACTGAAGACGTCATGCCGCTCGAAGATTTGCGCGGTAAATGGGAGTCATTCGGCTGGCATGTCCAGGAAATTGACGGACACAACATCGAGAGTATTATCGACGCCGCCAGCATGGCACGTGCGATTACCAACAAACCAAGCGTCGTTATCGCACATACGATTCCTGGTAAGGGTGTTGATTTTATGGAATATGATTATCACTGGCATGGCGCACCGCCAAACAGCGAACAGGCAAAAGATGCACTTCGTAAATTACGAACACTAGACGGCAAAATTACTTCAGGAGACCACGCGTAATGAGTCATCATTTTCCACTGGCAGAAAACATATTATCAGATGACGTTCAAAAAGAACCGATTCGTGCCGGGTTCGGGCGCGGATTGCGTGCTGCAGGTGAAGCTAACGAGGCGATCGTTGCGCTATGTGCTGACTTGACGGAGAGTACGCAGATGCACTTGTTCCGAGATGCTTTTCCAAAACGATTTGTCGAAATCGGCGTTGCCGAGCAGAACCTGGTAACTGTTGCAAGCGGCATGGCGCGAGCGGGCAAAATACCGTTCACCAGTAGCTATGCTGCGTTCAGTCCTGGACGTAACTGGGAGCAGATTCGAACAACTGCAGCTTTGAATGAGCAGCCAGTAAAGATTGTCGGATCGCATGCTGGTGTTAGTGTTGGGCCGGATGGTGCAACACATCAGATGCTAGAAGATATCGCATTGATGCGAGTTTTGCCACACATGGTAGTAGTCGCGCCTGGTGACAGTATCGAAGCTGAAAAGGCGACTCGTGCAATCGCAGAAAATGGCAAGCCGAGCTATATCCGCTTGGCACGAGAAAAGACGCCAGTATTCAGTACGGAAGAATCACCGTTTGAAATCGGCAAAGCATATGTGCTGCGCGAAGGCCATGACATTACATTACTGGGAACTGGTACGATGTCATACGAACTATTGGTTGCGGCAAAAAACCTCGAACAACACGGTATTAGCGCTGAAGTGGTGCATGTTCCGACGATCAAGCCACTGGACGAAGATACGATCTTAGCGAGCGTCCGCAAGACTGGTCGCGCAATAACTGCCGAAGAAGCACAGGCGGCTGCAGGTTTTGGCGGCGCAATTGCAGAACTACTGGGTGAAAAACTGCCAACGCCTTTGAAGCGAATCGGTATGCAGGATCGTTTCGGCGAAAGTGGCAAGCCAGACGAGCTACTCGACTATTTTAGCCTCACCGGAGCTAAAATTGCGCATACTGCTCAGGAATTTATTAACTCAGTACCTCGGTATCATCAGTAAGGAGATTATGGTGGGAAAGAAAAAAATTGACGTATTAAATGTTGGTGACATCGTCACTGACGCTTTTATCAAACTAATTGATGAGTACGGTCGTGTCGAAGACGCGCCAGATGGGCGACGACTGAGCTTGCCGTTCAGTACAAAGATACCCTTTGATCACGTCGAAGTGTTAGACGCTGTTGGAAACAGTTCGAATACGGCAGTGAACTTTGCGAAATTAGGACTCAATAGTAGCTTTGTAACGAATGTCGGTGACGACCAGGCTGGACGAGACATGATTGCAGCCTTGGAGCGCAAAGGTGTCGATACGCGCTTTGTCAAAGTAAACGCTGGCAAAAACAGCAACTATCACTATGTCCTGTGGTACGGCGACGAGCGCACGATTCTGATCAAACACGAGAAGTACGACTACCACTGGCCAAAATTCCATCCGGACGAACTCCCTGATTGGGTGTACTTTAGCTCGATATCTGAAGGTGCATTGGAATATCACGATGACTTGGCACAGTGGCTCGAAGATCACCCACAGATCAAATTAGCATTCCAGCCTGGCACATTCCAGCTATTAGCAGGGACAGAACGGTTAAAGCGAATTTATCAACGTACGGAAATTTTTGCGGTTAACTTTGAAGAAGCGCAGCAAATTTTGAACACAACGACTAGGGATATTCACGAACTATTCAACGGTCTGCATGCACTAGGTCCAAAGATTGTTGTGATCACTGATGGTCCAAACGGTAGTTACGCGAGTGATGGAAGCAGTCGATTCAAAGTGCCAATCTATCCAGATCCAGCAGCTCCTGTCGAGCGAACTGGCTGCGGTGACGCGTATACTAGTACGTTCGTTGCGGCAATTATCAAGGGTTATCCACTCGAAGGTGCATTGCAGTGGGCTCCAATTACTCCAACGAATGTCGTTCAGCATGTTGGCGCCCAGGAAGGGCTGCTTGACGAAGAAACATTAAAAGAATGGCTAGCGAAAGCACCTGACTGGTATAAGGTTGAAAGGATCTAATTATGAGTTTAACTATTAGTCAAATCAGAGCGAATACGCTCCGTGCGCGGCATTTATACCAGCGAACCCGTCGCCAGGGTTTTGCGGTTGGCGCGTTTAATATTGATAACCAAGAAACGTTAATTGCAATTTGCCGAGCGGCCCAAAAGTTGAATTCACCGGTTTTGGTCGAAGTCAGTGATGGCGAAGTAAAGGCAATTGGTCTAGAGAATATTCGTGACATGGTTGACAACTACAAAGACGAATACGGTATCGAAATGTACATCAACCTGGATCACAGTCCGAGTGTTGATGATTGCAAGCGTGCGATTGATGCTGGATTCGAGTTCATTCATATCGATATTTCACAGGCGAATCACGACGCGACGACTGAAGAGATCATCGAAAAGACAAGAGAAGTCGTCGAATATGCAAAGTTCACCGGTGCGTTAGTCGAAAGTGAACCGCATTATTTTGGCGGATCATCAAATGTACATACCGAAGGCATCGATTTCGAGGAAATCAAGAAAACATTCAGTACGCCAGAAGGCATCAAATCGTTTGTTGACGCTACTGGTATTGACACGTTTGCTGCGGCTATTGGTAACTTGCATGGCAAGTACCCAGTGCCAAAAGTACTTGATCTAGAGTTGCTACAGCAACTGCGTGATGTGTCCGACGTACAGATTAGCTTGCACGGTGGTAGTGGTACGCCGCTGCATTATTTTGAAGAAGCCGCAAAAATCGGCGTCAGCAAGATTAACATCAATAGTGATATGCGTTATGCATTCCGCAAAACACTCGAAAAAGTACTGGCAGAACATCCAGACGAGTATGCTGTCGTCAAACTGATGCCAGAGGTGTACGGCGAAGTGCAGAAAGTCGTTGAAGAAAAAATTCAGGCATTCGGCAGCGCTGGAAAATCAGTCGTCTAATATATAGATAGCATGTAAAAGGACTACGGTAGTATTATGCCGTAGTCCTTTTAAATATTTAAGCGTAAGTGGTATACTGGTGACAAATGGGTGGGAAACATACAAAGATTATAGCTGTCGGTGCCGCGGTTCAGGACGTTTTTTTGAGTCATAGTGACGAATTCAAGCCTGTTGTTGAAAACCCACATGAAAGCTTTTTGAAATTAGAATTAGGCGCGAAAGCGGACGTGAACCAGGTGACATTTAGCACCGGTGGTGGCGCGACGAACGCGGCAGTTACTTTCGCTCGGCAGGGGATCGAATCGGTATTCATGGGCACAATCGGTCATGATCCCGCAGGACGGGCAGTATTGGACGTACTAGATAACGAGGGTATCGATACATCGCTTGTTAGTTTTAGTCACAAATTCAAAACAGGGTATTCTGTTCTACTGCTCGCAACAAATGGTGAACGAACAATCTTGACCTATCGGGGCGCATCAACTCATTATCATGCCAAAGATTTCAAGTTATACGCGACGAATGCAGATTGGCTATACGTATCGACGATGAGCGGCAACATGGACATACTCCATAGTCTGTTTTCTGATGCCCGCTCACAGGGTGTAAAAATTATGTTTAACCCAGGCAAGAAAGAACTCACGCAGCCGCAAAAACTGAAGGGGCTATTAGAGGATGTTGAAGTTCTCTGTCTGAATCGTGAAGAAATGCAGACATTATTTGAAGGTGCTGATATGGAAGAATTGGTGCGCCATGCAACAAGTACAGTGCCTGTTGTTATCGTGAGTGATGGGCCAAATGGTGTTGTTGCGAGCGATAGAAAAACAATTGTTCGTGCGGGAATGTACCAGGATGTACGGGTTGTCGATAGAACTGGCGCAGGAGATGCTTTTGGGTCAGGATTCCTGAGTCAATGGTCGCAGGGTAAAAGTCTCGTCGATTCAATCATTTTTGCAAGTGCTAATTCGACATCGGTCGTAAATCACATTGGTGCAAAAACGGGCATACTGCCAAAGGGCACAAAACTGCATCATATGCCAATTCACGAAAAGCCGTTCTAGATCAAAAAACACCAAACATAAGCATGATATAATCGGGGAAGTTATGGCAAAATTTTTAAAAGACTTATTAGCGACAGATCATCCATTATTTACCTATAATCTACAGCAGCTAGAAAAAGCGACTGGCAATGCCGGGGTTGACGTTCGTCTGATTGCCGATGTGACAGAAAAAGCTCATGCGGTCATGCGCCGATTGAAGCTCGACACCGCCGACACGACCGGCGAAGAGTTATACTGGGCGCTCGTGAGTACGGTACGTATGGGTAAAGTCGAAGAATACTTAGGTGATACTCATTTTATATTGGCCTCATTTCCGGATGGGCCGGTTTCGTTCAATATCCAAGATGTCGTTGAAAACGCGCATCATAGTTTGGGATTCGCTGATCGAGTCGTTGGTCATGGGCAGCGACATTTGCGTGCAGAAATAATCCGAAGATATGCCGAGCATGACCGAACGCGCAACGAGATGGTTCACGAGCTAGTGTCACAGGCTGGATTAACGCCAGAGAGTGATGAAGGTCATCGTGATATCGTCACTGGTCACGCGGATAAAGCGCCGCTAATACTATCTATCGGTGATATCGTGACTGATGCCTTCGTAAAACTTCGTGATGATCAGGCGGAAGTCTATGTGGATGAAAAGGGCGTCAAGCGAATTAGTATGGAATTCGGTAGCAAGCTACCCTACGAGCGCGTCGATATCGTACAGGCCGTGGGCAACTCTGCTAATGCCGCAGTGTCATTTTCACGCCTAGGGTTGCGATCGGGATTAATGGCATTTATTGGGGATGATCAAGCGGGTAAAGATTCGCTTACGTATTTAGCGTCAGAAAAGGTTTTAACCGATACTGTATCTGTGCAGAAATTGGCGAGTAATTATCACTACGCACTACGCTATCAGGCTGAACGTACGATCCTTATAAAGTACGAAGATTATGATTATGTTTGGCAGCGTCCGGTTTCAAAACCTGACTGGCTGTATCTTTCGATGCTAAGTGCTTCCTCGTGGCAACTGCACGAAGATATGTTGGCGTATCTAGATGAATTCCCTGATGTTAAACTAGCGTTCCAGCCCGGCACGTTCCACTTCGAGTGGGGTGTCGACAAGCTAAAAGATGTCTATGCTCGATCAGAAATCGTGTTCATGAACAAGGAAGAAGCTGCACTAGTAACGGGCAATCCCGTTGACGACATTGCGGCACTAATTGACGCACTGCATGAACTTGGGCCAAAGATTGTTGTTGTAACGGATGGCCCAGCTGGCGCCTATGCATCTGATGGAAATCAGAAATTCGTTATGCCAAATTACCCTGATCCAGCGCCGCCAAATGATCGTACCGGAGCGGGCGACGCATTCTCTTCAACAATTACCGCAGCGCTTGCACTAGGCGAACCCCTACAGACCGCCCTGGCATGGGCGCCAATTAATAGTATGAGTGTCGTGCAGCAATTGGGTGCGCAGGCCGGATTACTTGACGCGGAACGATTGCAGCAATATTTGAACGATGCCCCGACGGATTACAAGATAGGAGAATTATAAAATTATGAGATATCAAATTTGTGTTTCAGGAGCAGCGAGTGGCGATACTGTCACTGCTTCACACCAACTAGCATATGATCTGGGCCGCGCAATATCTGAACGCGGAAAAACACTGACAACCGGTGCAACCGTTGGATTGCCGCATTACGCAGCGATGGGCGCTACGAGCGTCGAGGGAAAACGCGGTATCTCAATCGGCTTTAGCCCAGCCAGCTCGTTCCGCGAGCATGTCGCAACCTACAAATTGCCGACTAAAGAATTTGACTATATTAACTTTACAGGTATGGAGTATGTCGGGCGCGACGTTCACCTGGTGCGCAGTAGCGACGCAATTATCACTGTCGGTGGTCGTATGGGTAGTTTGCATGAACTATCGACAGCCCTAGAGAGTCGTAAAGTCTGCGGGGTGCTACTGGGAAGTGGCGGTCTGGCTGATTACACGCCAACATTACTTGAAAACATCGAAGCGCCAGGTGCTAAAGATGTTATTTACGATACCGATCCCGATCGCTTGGTGGGTAAGGTGATACAGGCGCTCGACGAAAAATATGCTGATTTTCAACATGACGGCACTGATAGTCATGTGAGTGATCGAAGGGCGGGCAGGGGATAGCTATGACGCGCCGCAAAGCCAGCAATCGACGGGCGCTCGTTACCTCGATCGCTGCGGTCGCAACCGTTATCGTACTATGCCTGGTTGTTTGGGCGAACTTTTTCTGGCAAAAACCGCAGCCGCAGAACACACCCGAGCTAAAAAGTGCTGAAACGCTGACGGGGCAAATGGATACGTTTACGAGTGCCGAGCATTCAATCTCTTTTACTTATCCGGGTGAGTGGACGGCTGAAGAGATAATCAACAAGAAAGATACCTCTGTTTATTCTTCGACAGTTACAGTGAAGACAGCGAATGATCGAGTCGTAGCTGTACTGTCTACGGGAGGTCAGCTAGGTGGTGCGTGTCCGGCATCCGCCCCCGAGCTCGATGTATCGACATTTGACGGGTCCAAAGAGGGGATGGCGGGGTTGCCTGATCAATCCGGCTATAGGTACACGGTCGTGAAAGACGTGGACGGAGTGTTTAGAACTGGCTATGGCGTCACGAGTTCACCGGAAAATCGTTCAGTAAAACTGAAATGCCCTGCATTAAATGTTAATAATGAATACCGTGTTTCGCCGAATAATAAAAAATTAGGAACTGTTTCCTTTGGTCTGCTATATTCGCGAGATCGTGATGGCTATTCGTCACTGGAATCAGCCGAAGCATACATGGAATCAGATGAGTATCATGTCATCAGAGACATGATCACCTCACTATCGATAGATTCATAACAGAAGCATTAATTGATCTGTATTATACGCCGTAGTTAATGTGGCGTATAATAATATATACATGAGCATCCCATTCCAGCTACAGACAAAATACCAGCCGACCGGAGATCAACCAACTGCAATCGCCCAGTTAGTTTCTGGGCTTGATAAAGGCGAACGAGAGCAGACACTTTTGGGTGTAACAGGTTCGGGTAAAACCTTTACGATGGCGAACATTATCCAGGACCGTCAAGTACCGACACTAGTATTAGCGCACAACAAAACTTTGGCCGCGCAGCTGTTCAGTGAATTCAAATCATTCTTCCCTGACAATGAAGTGCATTATTTTGTTAGCTACTTTGACTATTACCAGCCAGAAGCATACATCAGTAGTAGCGATACCTATATCGAAAAAGACAGTAAAATTAACGATGAGATCGATCGTTTGCGGCATGCAGCCACGTCGGCACTACTGACGAGGCGTGACACAATAATTGTCGCCAGTGTCAGCTGTATCTATGGCATCGGGTCGCCAGATGATTATTCTGAAATGTCAATAACGGTCAAAAAAGATGAGCGCCGCCAGCAGGATAAATTTATTCGATTACTGACTGATATTCAATATCAGCGCAATGACATAGATTTCCACCGTGGCACGTTCCGAGTCAAAGGCGATGTCGTTGACGTATTCCCAGCGGGTAGCGATGTTGCGTATCGATTAGAATTTTTTGGGGACCAAATTGATCGCATCACTCGTATCGACCCATTGACCGGCGAAATACTCGGTGAGCCCACTGAATTACAAATATTTCCAAGCAGTCACTACGTCACTCCAAAGCAAAAACTTGCGGTGGCTATCGAAAAGATCAAAGCCGAGTATGAAGAGCGTATGAACTGGTTTGAATCGCATGACAAATTTCTCGAAGCTCAGAGGTTATCGCAGCGAACAAAATATGATATTGAAATGCTCGAAGAAACAGGATTCGTAAAAGGCATCGAGAACTACAGTCGCTACCTAACGAACCGTGAGCCGGGCGAGCAGCCCGCGACGTTAATGGATTACTTCCCCGACGACTTTTTGCTATTGGTTGATGAATCACATATGACACTGCCGCAGGTTCGTGGTATGTATAACGGCGACAGGGCGCGAAAGGAAGTGCTAGTGGAGCACGGATTTCGTATGCCGTCGGCGCTCGATAACCGTCCGCTACGATTTGACGAGTTCGACCGTCACATCAATAAAGCTATTTACGTTTCGGCGACACCGGGAGATTATGAGTTAGAACACAGCCCAGAACCAGCTCAACAAGTTATTCGCCCAACAGGGTTACTGGATCCGCGAATTGATATTCGCCCAACCGACGGGCAAATCGACGATCTCATAGCAGAAATCCGCGATCGCATTGAAAAGGGCGAGCGTATACTTGTGACGACATTGACCAAGCGTATGGCCGAAGATCTGTCGCAGTATCTGCTAGAACTTGATATTAAAACAGCCTATATCCACAGTGAAGTTGATACGTTAGAGCGCAGTGACATACTTCGCGATCTACGTATCGGCACCTATGACGTGTTAGTCGGCATTAATCTTTTGCGAGAAGGTCTGGACTTGCCCGAAGTGAGTATGGTGGCAATTATGGACGCTGACAAAGAAGGTTTCCTGAGAAGCGAAAGCGCATTAATTCAAACGATCGGTCGTGCTGCGCGCCACGAACAAGGAACGGTGCTGATGTACGCCGACACAATAACCCGATCGATGCGTGCGGCAATTGATGAAACGAACCGCCGTCGTGGCATTCAAGAAGCGTATAACACCGAGCATGGCATCACCCCGACGAGTGTCGCAAAGGCGATTGACGAAGGGCTTCGTTCGATTATTCCAAAGAAGGATGATGATAAAAAGCCAAAGCTTGATCTGCGCAAGATTCCAAAAGACGAATACGCATCGTTGATAAAGGAATTGTCAGGCCAGATGGACATGGCTAGTGCAAACCTTGAATTCGAAAAAGCTGCTGAACTACGCGATACGATCAACGACATCAAACAAAAAATGTAGCTTTTTTAGCCGTGCTAATTCCAAAAAAATAATGCTCATGCTACACTAAAGCATAAGCATGCAAGACTCTTCACTTAATCCATATATTCCTCAAGAATCAGCGACAAACCACGCAAAAACAACCCGGTTGCAGTCGCCTCTTGGTAAACTAGTAAAAATCCTTTTGATCGTGACGATTACAGTGGCAATCCTGATCGCTGCATCATTGTTCTTTATTGTTCCACGGACATCCTACGATGACAAAGACGCCCGGGTTGCGCTGGGAAACGTACTGCAACCAAGTGATCAAATAACGAAATTAACACCGATTGAATCGACGGCTGGATTCGCTTTATCCTACGAAAATCAGCAGTTTACTAGTTATGGCAAGGTTGGCGCTGCATCATCAAATACTGATGAAGAAGAGGGTAGTGGCGAATATTATGAAAACAATGAATTACGTACGACTCGTAACTATAACTATGTTCGTGTAACGCCATTGCAGAGTGCCGATGCAAGCCGCTCATTTGTAACGCAGCCTCCTCAGCTGGTTATTTCATCGACAGTGACAAACGATACACTAAAAGCAAACGAGGCAAAGCCAGAATACAAAGAACTTTCCAAACAGAGTTTGTTCATCCAGCTGGATACTGAAGATCGCCTAGCTAAAAAGACGCTCGACGACGGAACGATCGTGACAGTTGAAGCAACAAAGCCGTCTGCTCGTACGATAAATGGTGTACAGTATCAAAAAGTTCGCTTTACGACTAAAAATGATAACAACCGAATTGCAAATGAACGGTACGATGACTGCTATTATGTCATTCAAAATGAACAGCCGTACAGTGCTTGCATAAACAATATACGTCCGAATAATCTGGCGGCGGCGGCGCTGGCACAGAGTGTGCTGGAATCCGTCAGCTACAAGCAGCCAGCAGTACCGAGCGCCAAAGAAGATAGCGCAGCGGACAAAGCTGCGTCAGCGACCTCACAGTTTCCAACTATTCGGCTTGCTCAGGCGACAGAAAAAGATGCAACATCTTCAGACGCCTCTGATCAGCAAAAAGAATTAGGGTTCGTCACTCCAAAGCCTGAATATAACGACAATGGCCTCAGCCTAAAGTCGATCGCAAAGAACCAGCCGAGTGTCGTTCGAGTCGGAACGCTCTATTGCGCCGATCTCGCCTTAAAATATGGAAGTGGTGAAACGGCGACAACATTAACTGATGCGTGCGTCGGAAACGTTGCATCAGGAGCAGTGGTGTCAAGTGATGGGTATATTGCAACAACAGGTCATGCGATTCGTTATAACGCGAAAGACGCGATTAATGGTTATATCAACTTCGCCGATACTGCAACGGACATGCGTGAGCGATTAAACCGAGTCCTTGATTATTTGCTAAAATCGAACTTTTTATTCCAGACGGACGCTGACTATCTGAGAATCGGCGCGCAGACTGGTGATCAAGAGGCGCTGGCGAAAATCGAGAATATCGGGTCGTTGATCCCCGATAACTACATCACGCCTGTTAAAGAAGAATATACGTATGCAATCCAGCCATCTGACCAACCAATTGTCGTGAATAAAAACGACGCTAATAAACCAGCTTTTGCATATTCGGATACAGTAATACCTGCAAAATACGTTGTTTCTGATTACGATACGAAAAAAGCAGAGCAAGTTACGTTCGGTAGCGACGTACCATCAAAGGATGTCGGACTAGTAAAGGTGGAGGGTTCGTTCCAGAATGTTGCAATCGCAGCGGGCGATGACATAAAATCAAAAGATATATTGAACGTACTGGGGTACCCTGGCTATACCGACAGGGGTCTGTCTATTGATAAAATCCGGAATGCACCGATAAATACCCTGGCTATCGTCGACCAGACATACGACAAAGGTGGCCAGAAAGTGATTCAGGTGGCAAACCCAATTTTGCCAGGTAATGATGGTGCGCCAGCATTCAGGCAAGACGGAAAATTAGTCGGGTTTGGCGTCTACGGCTTGGCATATTGCCCTGATCAAGATTGTTTCTCGAAGGGCACGGTCCGGTCATCAAATGAATTGATCGCAATGGCAGACAAGCAAAATATTCAATTCGGCGGATTGAGCGAAGTATCGACCATCTGGAGTCAGGGTGTCGATGAGTATTTCAAGGGCAATTACGCGGCGGCTTCATCCAAGTTTGCGCAGGCAGGTAACGGCTATCGATTTAACCAGTTTGCAAAAGCAGCTGTCGAATTAGCTGATTCTAAAAAAGGTAGTCAGAGTGATACTTCGTTGTTCAATCAGCTACTCGGTGTATTGATTGGAGTCCTCGTGTTCCTAGTTGTCGCAACGGTCGTATTGGCAATCGTCTACACCCTTCATCGTAAGCGTTTGGATAGCCTTGCGGTAGGGCATTATGGAGCAAGTGTTCCAGGCGTCACAGTTCCGCAGCCAGTCATGCAGCCTGCTGCGCCGATGGCACAGCCTCAGCAGTATGCATATAACCAACCTCCAGCGCCTCAACAATATCAGCCGCAACCACAGGTCGAGCAATGGCAACAGCAGCAGTCACCGCAGCCAGTCATGCAACAGCCATATCAGCAGCCAACTGGAATCCCTCAGGCGCAACCATATCAGCCAGTGCCCCAACCTCAGCAGCAATACTATGATCAAAATGGCCAGGTCCAGCCACCTCAGAACCCTTATGCACCGCAACAACCTCCTCAACAAACGCCTCCGAATAATCAATGGCCGCAGCAGTGGTGACAAAAGCTTAGCCGCTTTGCTTGCATCATAAACAAATTTGTGCTATAATGGATACATTGCATTCAATAGAATGTCGAGCCTCTTTCAATGAAGCGCGCATATAGGTACTACTGCTGAGACACTCAGCTGGCGCGACCACCGAAATATCCTCTCGCTGTTCTTTTATAGAGTCATATCTATACAGACTGCATATAATCAACAGAATAACGAAAGGTTATTAATTATGGCATTTACTCAACGTAGGACTGGACGTCCTAGTAATTCAGCACGTCCCTCATTTGGTGGACGTAGCGGCGCAAGCGGCGGCGGAAGCCGTGGTGGCAAATTTGGTGGCGGTGGCGGTGGTCGTCGCGGCGGAAGTCGTGGACCTGCAAAGAAATATATTCACCCATCTAAGTTTATCAACAAAGCTGTCGCAAAGGCTGACGAAGTTGTATACGATTCAAAGCACAAGTTTGCTGATTTCCCATTTGGCTCACAGCTGCATCATAATATCTCGAACAAGGGTTATGTAACTCCGAGTGCGATTCAGGATCAAGCGATTCCTCATATCATCGAAGGTAAAGATGTTATTGGCCTCGCAAACACTGGTACTGGTAAAACAGCTGCCTTCTTGCTACCGATTATCGAACGCCAAAGTGGCATCATGCTACGACCAAGTGTATTGATTGTTGCACCAACACGCGAACTTGCTCAGCAGATCGACGAACAGTTCCGCGAATTCAGCAAAGGCTTGAATTTGTATTCTGCATTGATCGTCGGCGGTGTCAACGTTGATCGTCAGATCCGTGACTTGAAACGACGACCACACTTTATTATTGGCACACCAGGTCGCCTAAAGGACCTAATGCAACGTCGTCTATTGAAACTCGATAGCATGACAACATTAGTCTTGGATGAAGCCGACCGAATGCTCGACATGGGATTCTTGCCTGACATTCGTCAAATCGTTGACGCAATGCCACGCGAACGACAGTCACTATTCTTTAGTGCGACAATCACACCTGATATTCAGGCTTTGATTTCTAACTTCCTGACAGATCCTATCACTGTATCTGTACGTACGTCAGAAACAAGCGAGCATGTTGAACAGGATGTTATTGAAGCACGTGATAAAACGCATAAAGTTGAACTACTGACTGAAATGCTACAGAAGTCAGAATACGACAAAGTGCTCGTATTTGGTGAAACGAAGTTCGGCGTACAACGTCTGAGCGATCACCTGGACCATAGTGGTATTCCATCAGCTGCGATTCACGGCAACAAGAATCAATCACAGCGACAGCGCGCTTTGAAGCAGTTCAAGGACGAGAAGGTTCGTGTATTGGTTGCGACTGACGTTGCGGCGCGGGGTTTGGATATTCCAAACGTGTCACATGTTATCAACTTTGACACACCACAAAACTACGAAGACTACATTCACCGTATCGGCCGTACTGGTCGTGGTGGTGCAAGTGGACACGCTCACACATTTATCGAAAACTAAACTAGTTAGTAGACATAAAAATAACACCCGGTCATTCGGGTGTTATTTTTATGCAGTGCGTTTTGTTCGGTGACGCGGTTTTTTCTGCACGCTGCGATGTGCAAAAAGTGTGTGATGGCGGGGTGGTGCGAATACCCAGAATCGCAGGCCAACAAAGGTCCAAATAGTGAATATGGCTGCCGATATGAACTGGCCGATATACGGCGACACACCAAAGTAGTTGAGGAGTGAAAAGGTCAGTGCGAAATTCAGGAATGCATTGAAGCTCATGAAAACGATGAATTTTAGTACTTCATTCGGATTTTTACGTTTGCCGCGAGTATTTGCAAATACCCATTTGTCGTCCACGATGAAAAATAACGTATTTGCTAAAATCGTCGCTACAGCAAGTGCCGAAAATTCCGTCCAGCCGAAGACTTTGTCGAATAGCATATAGCCAAAATAGGTTCCCCAGAAGGGGATATTGCCGGCCAGCTGTAACTTTGCAAACTCGGTGACGAGTTCAATAATGTTCTTTTTCTTTTTTGTTTTCATAAGCGATTAGCACCAGTATAGCATAAAAGTCAAAGCGCCTGGATACCGAAGTATCCAGGCGCTGGGTGAGACTACTGCTTGAGTGAGATTACTATCGTCCGTTCGTCGTATGGCTGCCTTCCGTTAGCCGGCATAGCTTCGGCCCAAAACTTGATAGTCAAGAAACCGCTCTTTGCGAGCTGTTCCTTGCCTGATATCTGGACCCATTTTGACGAGAGTGTTGGGCCTGATGGATCGACGGCGAGCGTGTAGTCTCTCGTCAGCACGTCACTCGTGAATCCATATCTTATTTCGCTGCTGGTTGCTGCGAATTTGATATTTGCTCCGATGCCGTCCTGCAGGCAGCCGAACTCGATCGAAACAATAACGGCCATATTCGGACCGAGGTCAGACTTGGTCACTCCTCTGTCTCTTACTCCCTCGCCGTCCTGCAGTTCGAAACAGTCGTCACCGAGAACGGATACCCCGCCATCTTCCATGCGAGCAAAACCGCTCGTCTGTTGACTGCACCCAACGCAGGTCATGACGACTGCCGTGATGAGTACGAATAGTCTCTTCATCATATCTCCAACCTAGTAGTGTCTACCCTTATAAATATTATAACACCTATATAAATAAAATTCAAGTACTGACGACTCATCTGTCAATGCTGTATACTAAATCTATGACACAAATTTCTCGAGATGATGTGCAACATCTGGCACAATTAAGTAGTTTGCAGCTGGGTGATGATGAAATCGACGCACTGCAGGTTATTCCGACATACCAGGTATCTGATCGTCAGAATGTATGGCGCAATGATGTCGTGATTGATTATGGCGTCACGCGTGAACAGCTACTCGATCTGTCCGTTGAAAGTGATCAGCATCAAGTGAAAGTCCCGAAGGTATTATAAATTATGTCTACAATTTCAGATCTCAAACAATCAATCTCGTCGAGCACTGCTGTGCAGGTAGTAAAAGATGCCATAGCGAAAGCTGATTCTGTTGCAGAATACAACGCGCTGCTTAGCCTAACTGCTGAACGTGCGCTAGATCGTGCCGCAAAAGTAGATGCCGGTGATATCACGGGCCCATTGGCTGGCGTGCCGTTTATCGTCAAGGACAACTTTTTAGCATTTGGTGCGCCGACAACTGCTGCTAGTAAAATGCTGGAGTCATTTAACGCGCCATTACAGGCGACGGCCGTCGAAAGATTAGAAGCAGCCGGCGCTATTTGCATTGGCAAGGCGAATCTGGATGCTTTCGCGCACGGTGGTAGTACGGAAAACTCGGCATTCGGTCCGACAAAAAATGCCGCGGATCAAACGCGAGTTGCCGGTGGTAGTAGCGGTGGGTCAGCAGTCGTAACTGCGCTCGATGTCGTACCATTTGCATTGGGGACGGACACGGGCGGTTCGATCCGTCAGCCTGCCAGCTTTAATGGTGTTGTCGGTGTAAAGCCAACGTACGGAACTGTCAGCCGATACGGCGTGGTCGCGATGGCTAGTAGCACTGACACGATTGGTGTGTTTACGACCGATGCCGCTGATGCGGAATTAGTTATGTCGGTTATGTCCGGCAAAGACGAACGAGACATGACAACGCTCGATGACTTTTTCACTCCACAGTTACAGCCGACTAGTGGTCAAAAAATTGGACTCATCAAAGAATTTATGACAGACGATGTGGACGCAGAAGTTCGACAGTCCGTGAATCAGTATGCTGACCGACTACGCACGGCTGGCCACACTGTCGAAGAAGTGAGTCTGTCGATGTTGCAATACGCAATTGCTATGTATTACATTATTGTACCTGCCGAAATCAGTAGTAACCTGGCGCGATATGATGGCATCCGATATGGGTATCGGTCCAGTGATGTTCAGACGCTCGCCGAATTGTACGGCAAATCACGAGACGAAGGGTTTGTTGCGGAAAATAAGCGTCGTATTATGATCGGTAGCTATGTGTTGTCCAGCGGATTCTTTGATGCATACTATCAGCAAGCGCAAAAAGCGCGAACATTATTGATAGACGAATTTAATAAAATGTTCGAACAGTACGACGTATTGATTGGTCCTGTCAGTCCGACGCCAGCATTCAAGCTGGGTGAGAATACATCAGATCCTGTAAAGATGTATCTGGCGGACGTGATGACGGTGTCACCGAGTTTGGCGGGGTTGCCGGCGATTAGTGTGCCGGCCGGAAAAACAGCAGCCGGGTTACCGGTCGGTGTCCAATTGATTGGTGCGCGTAAATCTGATGGACAATTGTTGGCGTTGGCCAAATCATTGGAGGGTGCAAACTAATGGATGGAACGATCATTTTTCTATTTGTTGCAATTATTGTTGTCGGTGTCGCATTCTTTGCGTTCATAACATTCGTCAATAGAGGTGGCGGTAACCTTGACGTCGAAAAGTTTCGTGTTAAATGGTTGACTATCGAACAATCATTACTTCGTGACAGCGAAGCTAGCTATCATCTAGCGGTTATAAACGCTGACAAATTAGTCGATCAGGCACTGCGTGAATGTAACGTCAAAGGCCAGACTATGGGCGATCGAATGAAATTTGCAAAAGACCGATGGAGCAACCGTAACGCATTATGGACTGCGCACAAACTACGGAATAGAATTGCTCATGAACCTGACGTTCGTGTCAGCTATGACGAAGCACGATATGCGCTCGCTGCGTTCAAACAAGGCTTAAAGGATCTAGGAGCTATCTAATTATGACATCGACCGAACTACTAGAAAAATACGACATGACAATTGGCATCGAATGCCATGTGCAGCTTGCAACTGATACGAAATTATTCAGCGGTGCAGATAATGACGCTCGCGGTAAATCACCGAATAGTGTCGTCAGCCCAATTGATTTTGGGTTGCCAGGTATGTTGCCGGTATTGAACCGAGCCGCGGTTGATTTGGCGATAAAGGCCGGAAAAGCGTTGAATGCCCCGATTGCAAACGTCAGCCGCTTTGATCGAAAGCACTATTTTTATCCAGACCTGCCAAAGGGATACCAGACGACACAAATGTACGATCCGATTATCCAAGCTGGCTATATCGATGCGCCACTCGATGATGGATCGACTGTTCGTGTACGAATTCATCATGCACATATGGAAGAAGATGCTGGAAAGCTGTCGCATTACGGCAACTATAGTCTGGTTGATCTGAACCGTGCTGGTACGCCACTGATTGAAATCGTATCAGAGCCAGATATCCATTCAGCTGCTGCCGCAAAGGCCTATGCAACAGAACTGTATCGATTGATGACATTCGCAGGTGTGACACATGGCGATCTCTATAACGGAAACATGCGTTTTGATGTCAATCTGTCGGTCGCGTTAAAAGGTGCAATCGAACTTGGAAAACGTGCCGAAGTAAAAAACTTGAATTCATTCCGCAGTGTCGAAAAAGCTGCAGAATACGAATTCCACCGTCAAGTTGCATTGCTAGAACGTGGCGAAGCGATCGTGCAGGAAACGCGCGGATGGGACGACGCAAAGCAAATAACGAATAGTCAGCGCAGTAAAGAAGATGCGCAAGATTATCGCTATATGCCCGATGCCGACATTCCGCCAATTGTACTGACAGACCAGGAAATTGCCGATATCCAAGCAACAGTTCCGCGTCTGCCTGGTGAATGGCGTGTGCTGTTAAAGACTATCGGTTTGGATTCGTTGCAGACCGAAACATTGCTTGATGCTGAAAATGAATACCGTACAACGCTCAGCTTGCTAGACATAGTCGAAGCCTCGTCAGACAATACGGAAAAAGCGAAGTTTATTGCACTATGGCATGTGAACACGTTCGTGCCGTTACTTCGTGACGAATCATTTATTGCAACATCGATTGATTACACAGATTTGATTACCCAGCTGTATGATCTGACAAAAGCGTCAAAACTTAGTTCGAATAGCGCCAAGGCGGTATTTATTGAATTAGCGGGTTCATCAGAGTTGCCTGATATTGAATCGTATGCGACTGAAAAAGGCTATATCCAAGAAAGTGACGAAGGCGCCATCGCCGCAGTCGTTGACGAAGTCCTGGCAGACCCTGCGAGCGCCAAGGCTGTCGCAGACATCAAAGCGGGTAACGATAAAGTTATTGGATTTTTGGTTGGCCAGATCATGAAAAAATCTCAAGGAAAAGCCAATCCTGCACTCGCACAAAAGTTGATACGCGAGCGCCTGTAGCAGCATGCAGGCTTGGGAAAAAGCAGGTGAGCCTAGAGAAGAAAAAATCGGTTGGCGAAAGCTGACACATAAGTCGTTCGTGCAGCCAGACGGTAAAGTGTCCGATTTTTCGACATACGGAGGTGTTTCTGATCAAGCGGCTGGTGTTATTGCTATCACGCCGGATAATATGATTGTAATAGCAGAGCAATTTCGACCAGGTCCAGAGACGGTAATGCAAGAAATTCCTGGCGGTGGTGTAGAGCCGGGAGAAGATCCGTTGGTCGCTGCAATGCGAGAGCTTCGGGAGGAAACTGGCTATACGAGCGGGGACGTCGTGTATTTAGGGTCAATTCCTCGAGACGCCTATATGAATGGTGTATGGCATTATTACCTGGCACAAAATTGCCTAAAAACAGAAATCGCAAAGCTCGACGAGAGTGAATTTGTTGACGTGAAACTGATAAGTATTGGCGGGTTAATTCGTAATGCAAAGACGGGCAGAATGAGCGACCCCGCAGCCGTGCTAATGGCCTATGATTTACTGAATCATACTGCTGCAGAATCGTAAGAAAAGTCACAGCGCTGCATCAGCTATCTATGCTATAACTGTGATAGATTAATTCGAACAACACAAGGAGCGACCGTGAAACAACCGACAAAAGCTATTATCTGTGCCGCTGGCCTGGGAACAAGGTTCTTGCCGCAAACAAAAGCAATGCCGAAAGAAATGCTACCTATCATTGACCGACCAAGTTCCGCGGGCAAAACAGCTACTCGAGACCTACCAGCAAACTGGAAAATCTGTCATATCGTTAATCGAAGTCGACAAAAAAGATGCGGACAAATATGGTATGGCTGCAATTGATCAACGATTAGACGACAGGACGTTCCAGTTGACGCAGCTGATTGAAAAACCAGGCGAGGAAAATACGCCGAGTAATTTGGCATCAGTCGGAGGGTACCTGTTGACTCCTGATATCTTGCCAATAATTGCACAGGAAAAAGTCGATAAAAACGGAGAAATAACGCTTGCTGATAGTATCAACGAATTAGCACAAGGCGATAAAGTCTACGGAAAATTCATTGATGGAATCTGGCATGATACCGGCAATCAGTTAAAATATTTAAAAGCTGTCGTTGACGTCGCACTTGAAAGTGAAGAGTACGGCGAAGCATTTGCGGAATATCTATCAGCGCGCATGAACGGTAACCACCGTTAGCACATTTATAGTTCATGCTATACTACGACGTAGAACCTAATACATAAGGAGTATACACATGGACTGGGCCCAGATCCTTGTCATCATTTTATCTGTATTTCTGGCGATATTCCTGCTACTGGGAATTATACTCGCCATTATGTTGATAAAACTCACCAAGGAAATTAAACAAGTGACTGATAGCGCAAAGCGTACTGCTGGTGGTATTGAATCGATCGTCAGTGGTGTATCGAGATTTAGTTCCCCGGGATTCGCACTGGGCATGATCGCAAAGCACGTAAAAAAACTAAAGAATAAACGAAGGAAATAAGGAGACATATTATGGGAAAGAAATTCGCAATTGGAGCATTGATCGGAGCTGTCGCAGGCGTCGTCGCAGGTGTGTTAACTGCGCCAAAAAGCGGTAAAGAAACTCGTGCAGATATCAAGGTGAAAGCTGACGAACTAAAGCAGCAAGCCAGCGATAAAGCGTCAAAAATTGCTGACGACGTCAAGCATACTGCCGAAGATTACAAAGAAAAAGGCGAGCGCGCAATCGAAGACGCGAAAAGCGGTTTTAGGAAGTAATTATCGTGGCAGATACCTCTTCTAAAAAGGCAAAAAAATCTGCTGGTAATAAATCTGCCGCCAAAAACTTTGTTGACGGGGAGCGGATGGGTGCACGCCGAGGAATTATCGAAGAAATGTTTAATGACATGTATGATGACCGGCGTAACATATATTTGATGAATTTCATTCGCGGTATCTTCTTTGGTGTCGGTAGTGCAATCGGTGGTACGATTGTTGTTGCTATCGTCGTATGGTCGCTAAGTGTCTTCGTGAATCTACCTGGTGTTGCTGGAGAGTTCTTTCAGCAGGCTCAGGATTCGTTTCAGACGACAGAACAAAGACGGTAACGGTTTCGTTGTAACAAACACGCCCATAT
>SEAL01000047.1 GCA_004145215.1 Chloroflexota bacterium
TTCATTAATTCCATGCGGTCCAGTGCGAACACAAACTCTTCGTATGCCTGCATATTATTTGCGAAATCTTTCGTTTCCACCTGGTTTTCTAGATACCCATTGTAGGTTGTAATGTTTCGCTGCGTCGATGACGCTGTGATGCGATAACTATGGAAGTTTTCATCGGCCACAATCGGACCTCGAATAGTCACACGGACACTACGGTCAATCGAAGTATTCACCAGTGATTCTTGGCCAGTATTAACGACCATCTCGGGCTCGCCGCTGCCGCCAAAAATGCTGCGACCCAGCGAAAATAGCGCCGCGACTGCGATCGCAATCACAATTAACACGAGTACTATTGGAACAATTCGTTGCACACCACTGCTATTCATAAATTCCATTGTATCATTTTTACGCTAAAATGTCAATAGCATGAGCGTGATGAAGCTAAAACGGCGCTTCCGGCAGCCTAATCTCGCAATAAACCGTATCGGAGTCATAGTCGTACTTACGTCCATTAATATCAGCTGGACAGTTTCCCCCTTTGTCATTCAGCATAACGCCTAGCCAAATACCACTCTCCGGATCCGACGTATATGCTTGGTAGGATACAATTACTCCTATTGATCCAAACCGTGATGTTGGAAAATCAGCACTTGTCTTTTGCTTACTATTCACTCTACCTACCTTATCCAACTCGGTCATAAGCGCTGGACTCGCCTCGTGCCGAGACGAAGGATAATAGACATCACGACAATACCCACCGTCGTTAAATGGGGCTGAGATTGGTGTGGCATTCGGATCTGCATCAGGGGCTGAAAACGCAGCATTAACATCTGCAGCTTTTATATTTTTGTCCCCTAAACAATAGCGATTGTTAATCGGCATTGTCGGATATTTTCCATATTGCGCTTGATACAGCATAAATAATTTCTGATAACCTTTGAACTCGGACACCCATGCAGCATTTTTCGCCCTCACTTGGATACCGTTAAATGAAACGATTGTGATAGTAGCTAAAATACCAATAACGACAATGACAATTAACAGTTCAACAATTGTAAAACCGTCCATGAAAATTCGTTTATTGTGAGTCATAATTGTATCGAGTATACCCCTTATGATTACTTGCAACAATAGATTTATATATAACGCTATTGCTTTTAATACAAATAAATGCTATTATAAAAAAAGTATTTACTATGAAAACAAACATTAAAAATATACTGACAGGCGTCTTTACAAATATGTCGCAGCACAAACTGATCTGGGCGATTGGTGCGCTGATCATAACTCTGACATTTGGCGCCGCAATCAGCACTGTCGTATACAAAAATGCGCAAATTAGCCAGACACCAAAACAGCCGCCGAGTATCTACGACGACGCATTGAAATCAAATGGCACACCACGGGCGACAGATCCAGAATCATCAGCAGACGAGTCGACTTCCCTTGACACCTCTAAACAAAATACCGCTGATACAAAACAGCAAACCGGTGGGCAGCAATCAGCACAGACGCAAAACAAGCCATCAACCTCTTCGTCACCTTCGACAAAACCGCCAACATCAGGATCAGGCAGCACAACCCCCATCCCGCCAAAACCGACAGCTCCTGTCGTTACTCCTCCAACGCCAACATTACCACCCTCTGGCCAAGCAGTTCCTAGATCAGACTTCGGCGTTTGGAAACACATATTCTATGACGACTTCACAAAAGACGCCACACTAGGCACGTGGGGCGAAGATTGGAACGGTGACAAGATTGTCTACACCGGCGCACAGGGCCAACAATGGCGAGCCTACCCGAAAAGCTACAAGGATACTTACAATCAACGACCCTATCGATCTGATCAGGTCCTGAGCGTAAAAAATAGCATGCTGAATTTTTGGTTGCATAATGTCGAAGGCCAGCCTGCTGGCGCCAACCCATCGCCAATTATCAGTAGCGGCAGTCAATACCAAACGTACGGACGCTACAGCGCTCGCTTCAAAGTAGATTCACCTAACCTACGCGAATACTACGTCGCATGGTTACTTTGGCCGCAATCAGAGCGATGGCCACAAGACGGCGAAATGGATTTCCCAGAAGGAAACCTTTCTGGGAATGTCGGTGGCTTCCATCACTACAGCGGAGCCGGTTCTTGTACAAATGGCTGCCAGGACGTCGCGAATGTTCCAGCGAACACTAAATTTACCGATTGGCACACCTACACAATCGAGTGGATGCCAGGACGCGTGCGTTATATCTTGGATGACAAAGTTGTGCTCGACAGCACGAAATGGGTACCATCAGGTCCAATGCGATGGCAGCTACAAACAGAGACGAATGGCAACGGCACAAACAGCGGCAACCTAACGGTTGACTGGGTATCCGTCTGGAGCTATCGCCCCTAGCGAGTAATCAAGCTAATTTCGAGCCAGTACTACCATAGCCACCAGCGCCACGATCTGTTTCGTTTAATTGTTCAACCTCCGTCCATACTGCTGATTCATATTTCGCAATCACCATCTGTGCAATTCGCATCCCGTGTTCAATTTCGAACGGCTCTTGCCCTAGGTTGACCACTAGAACGCCGACTTCTCCGCGGTAATCAGAATCAATTGTTCCGACGCCATTAGCCACTGTGATGCCGTGTTTGATCGACAGTCCGCTACGAGCGCGAATTTGCGCCTCATACCCTTGCGGAACGGCTATAGAAATTCCCGTCGGGATCATTCTGCGCTCCATCGACTGCAGCGTCACCGGCTGATCCAAACATGCGTGAATGTCCATCGCTGCCGCACCACTTGTCTGATATTGCGGTAAAATAGCCTTGTCATTTAATCGGACTAATTGTATATTCATTCGGCCTCGCTCCTATTTGCAAAATAATAGTTCCATGCAGGTAATTGCAGTCCAAAAAATGTATTCGGGCTCGTAGCGACTAATTCTTTTACTTCATCGTAGTCACGCCAAACGGGCTGCTTTGTTTCGCCAGCTTGCGCGCTCAGCTCTCCGTCCTGGACATGACATACAAATATGAATCCAATCCATGGATAATCACCCTGTAGCTGCTGCGTGCAATAGAATGGCTGAAACCCGCTCGCTAAATCGTCTTTGTCAGTTGAGGTGTCCGAGTCACGAAAACCTTGAACAATTTCCTTTAGCACCAATCCAGTCTCTTCTTTTATCTCACGCTCGAGCGTATCAAAAACTGACTCGAACTTCTGATCCAGAATTCCGCCCGGAAATTCTAGCGTGCCACTATAGCGTGGATCGCGCTTCGGGTTCCACCTAGTTTGTAGTAACAGCTGTTTTTTGCCGTCAACGTGACGCTCGATAATTGCACCAACAAATGGTAGTGCAAATTTGAACGGCCACATTTCTTCGGACTGGCTCATAATTCGCCCCAATGTTTGCCGATACCGACATCAACACGTAATTTGATGCCCAGTTCTGGAGCGATATTTTCCATCGTATCTTTGAGTAATTCCGCTATTTTATCGGCATTTTCTGTTGGGCATTCGACTAATATACTATCGTGTACCTGCAAAATTTGCTCGCCCAAATCACCGATGCGCTCATCGACTTTTAACATAGCTAATTTCATCAGATCAGCCTCTGTCCCCTGAATCGGCATATTCGCAGCTGCACGCTTTGCACCTTCGCGAACCATAAAGTTACTACTGTTCACATCCGGAGTCGGTCGTCGCCTGCCGTAGTAGGTTGCAACAAATCCATCTGTTTTTGCCCGTTCCAATGTGTCGTCGATAAATTTACGGATCGGTGCGCGTAGTTCAAAATACTGATCAATGAATGATTTCGCTTCGGTGAAATTCATTCCCGTTGCCGCAGATAATCCATGAGGGCTCATGCCGTACAGAACACCAAAGTTGATCACCTTTGCATCGCGTCGTTGTGCCTTTGTGACATCATCCATAGGCACGCCGTAGACCTGCGCGGCTGTTTTGGTGTGGATATCGACATCGCCATTAAAGTCGTTAATCAGTTCCGTATCGTTTGCTAGTACTGCAGCTAGACGAAGCTCGAACTGACTGTAGTCTGCGCTGACGAACACTTTGTCGCCTTCAGGCACAAA
>SEAL01000048.1 GCA_004145215.1 Chloroflexota bacterium
CCCGTAGCTCAGCTGGATAGAGCGTCGGCTTGCGGAGCCGAAGGCCACTAGTTCGAATCTAGTCGGGTTCACCAAGAAAAGAAGATTAGCGTTGCTAGTCTTTTTTTCTTGGTGAATGACGCACAGCTTGACTGACCTCTGTTATTCCTGTATAGTAGTCCATTGTGTGCGAAATCCGTACACAGTTCAAACTAGGAGCAAGCGCATGCAAAATGTTCTACTTGTCGTAAAGCCAAGCGATGCCCGCGCAGCCGAAGTTCTTTCGTCAAAGCGCGCTAAACGACTGGCCGCGGCGATAGAAGACGACGGACTGTCAACGTGGCAAATTGATAACTGTGAGCTGAAATCTGTATCTTCAAAACCGAACACGGTTCATGTCACAATGTCGCGTCCGTTATCTGGCGTCGAAGTAGAGAGTCTCTGCAAGATCATCAGCGATATTGCGACCGGATGATCTAGTCCTCACTGTTTCGCTCTAATGCTCGTCTGTCCTATTAGTATAGATAGTAAGGGTGATGCTGTAACGCTCACCCTTACTATCCCTCATCTACAGATGTGCCTACCTGTCTGAACAAGTATCATTGTGGTAAAATTATCAAAGCGTGGAGAGGTGTCCGAGTGGTTGAAGGTGCCGCTCTCGAAAAGCGGTGTGGGGTAAAACCTACCGAGAGTTCGAATCTCTTCCTCTCCGCCAAATAAATAGTAATCGCGGCATAAATCGCCAAGCCGATTAGTAGAATGGGTAATAATAATCGTTTCACATATAACGAAGTAATGGCGCGAACTGCGAGGACGGTAGAATTCATACTACTAGTATACAGTCTCGCTATAGTTCGCGCTTGATCGAGCTAGATGGTGAACGTTTGAGCACATTTTGTGCCTTGGTTAATGCAGAAAAGGCGGGTATTGTGTGCGTTTTTACAAAACCCTGGTTTTCGAACGATGTCCTACTTGCAGTATTGCCTGCCTGAATGTTAGCACTCAGCTTGATGGCTCGTTGATCTGCTTGTTGGACGACGGCTCGCAGTGCAGTTCCTGCTATACCCTTTCCTGTCATATCTTCGGCAACCCATATCGAGGCCTCTTTCTCGGGTGCGCCAGCATTGCTATCAGCTAATCGTACGTCACCTATGATCTCGTCATTGTTGAATCGAATTGCATAGACGTCCTGTCCTGGTAGATCGATTGCAGCATGTAAGTCTTCAATGGTCCTATAGCGTAGGTGGTGATAAAGTCCACCACGAGCGAGATGCTCGGCATTATCGTGTACCTTTGCAAAGAATTCTTCGCTATCATCGTGAGTGAGTCGATCTAACGATATACTAGCATCGTCTGACGGTAGACTGTCAGGAAAGTTTGCTTTATTTAAGTTTTTATTTTCTAATGTTCGCATTATATATTTAAATTAACATAAACATTATAATAAGTCAATATCTATGCAACCTTAAAGTATAAAGTCAAACACCAGTATAATAGGTATATGACTGAATCAATTTTTACCAAAATCATCAATGGCGAAGTCCCATCTCATAAAATCTACGAAGACGACAATGTCTACGCATTTTTGGATATCCACCCTATTCAGCCTGGTCATACCTTGGTTGTTCCGAAAAAACAGGTGGATTTTTTGTGGGATATGGAAGAAGTAGATTATGCCGCGCTCACGCTAGCAGCAAAGAAAATTGCCGCACACTTGCGTTTGAAATTGGGCGTTCCCTATGTCGGACAACAGGTTATCGGCGTCGATGTGCCACATGCGCATATTCACTTGATCCCATTCACTGCCGTTAAAGATTTTCGTAATTATCCTGACCAAACAGCCGATCCCGATCATGAATTACTGATGCACTTGTCTAAAAGACTGGCACTATAGTGGCAATTCGCATCGTTGCAATCGGGAAAAAGCATGAATCATGGGTAGTTGACGGTATTCAGCGCTATCAGAAGCGCCTGAAGCAGCCTTTTGATATTGAATGGGTACTTTTGCCACATTCATCATTTGACGCTGACAAGGCACGCCAGGAAGAGTCTGGGCGTATCATTTCGAGACTACATGACGACGATTACGTCATCTTACTTGATGAAAAGGGCAAGATGATTGACTCACCTACGCTGTCGACGCGGCTACTCGACCCATTAGAGCGATCTGTATCTGTAACTATCGTGATCGGCGGCGCGTACGGTGTCGACCAGTCAGTACATGATCGAGCGAATTTCATCTGGTCGTTGTCGCCACTGGTGTTTCCGCATCAGCTAGTGCGGTTGCTACTGGTGGAACAGATTTACCGAGCGCAGGCAATCGCGGATAATAGCCCGTATCATCACGCGTAAATGTTACGTAGTCAGTGTAATGTCGCAGCGGTAGCTTCTAGTGTCGCTCCACATGCGAGTTCCGAGGGGGCATACTGAATCGCCTTCTAGGAAATAAACTAGCATAAGTGAGCCGCCTGACCACATGGCAGTAAAACCGAGTCGATACGTCGTGCCGTTTGCTCCCAGTATGGGATCTCTGTTTGAACGCGGGAGGGAACCAACCTTCGCGAGTTCCGTATTGATGGTAGCGTTCTCAAAAAAGCGGCTCGATGTTACATTTGCGTCCCAGCAACTACCGGTTGTTGCATCGCCGCTACTGGCATATCTAGGATACCCCTCACCCAGACAAACGCCGCCGGCCGAAAAGGGGTACTGGTTGTTTATCGTATAGTAGGCTTGCAAAATCTTTTGCCATTGGCCTGCCTCTGACACTCTGGCGGCATTGCGCGATCTTTGCTGTATCCCATTAAACGCAACAATGGTAATTGCTGCCAATATGCCGATAACAACAATAACGATTAGTAATTCGACGATAGTAAAGCCGCGCTTAGAATTCATTCTTACTAGTCTAAACAAAAGCACTATAAAAACCAATATACAATGAACACTATATTGACAAAAGATAAAACTTATGCTAATATCGATATAGTAAACCAAAAAAAACAAACATGAATCATACACAACGACTTTCCCATCTCGCTATCTTTACGCTCAGCCTCGTTACCGTGGCTGGAGTGTTAGTTCATGATACGCGAATCGACAAAGCGACGACGACAGCACTGACGCTGCCGATTGCCCTCGTTGCGATCGACGCCGCTAGTAAATTGACTGCACTGTCAGGTGATCCTCATACGCACTCGGAACGGGGCTCGTTATCTCAGGCAATGCGTGGTATCGGTGGTGGCACGCCCCGAATACAGCCGCGTGATGATGACAAAAAATACCACCTTCAGAAAAAGGTGGCAAAAGGATTTCATTCCTTTGACGGCTATTACTTGCCGTTAAGCTAGAACGTCCAGCTCGCGGGCCAAGCGTTCAACGAGCGACTGTTTTTCCTCTAGTTGCTTTCGAGTTTCATCAACCAAGTGTGCCGGTGCTTTGTCGACGTAATTGGCATTACCTAATCGACCTTCCAGCATCCCCACAGACTGCCGTGCATCAACCAGGCGAACTTCCAGGTTCGTTTGATGTTCATACAGGGTGTCCTCGTCGACATCCAACCATGCTTCGCGGTTACTGGCAGCCAAACGGAGTCCCCTCGCCTGCTCTACTCGTTCGACACTTGCGAGTCGCGCCAAGTGTTTGATCAGTTCGGCGTTATCGGCGATTAATGCGTCTTCCTGGTACAACAGCCCGTACTTTTTATTGCCCGGCAATTCCGCAGCAACAAATCGTGTTTCATTGACTAGCTGCTGTAAACGCTCGAATTCGGCGGCAGTAATGTCGCTGTATTCAAGCGCCGTAGGCCACGATGCGCCGATCAATAGTTTTTCGTGCCACCAACCCAGTGACTGCCAAATTGTTTCGGTGACGAACGGCGCGAATGGGTGTGTGATGCGCAAACTAGTATCGAGCACCCAGGCTAACATGTCTGGATTATCCTGCTTTTTGCTGGCTTCGATATACCAATCAGCAACATCATCCCAGATGGCGTGGTAGACCGTTTCGCTGGCTTCGGCGAAACGATAGCTCTCGATTTGCTGCGAAATAGATTCGGCGGCTGTGTTCAACTGGCGGACAATCCAGTGATCCGCCAGGGTGACGGGCTCTGCTTTGCCCTGTTTGAAATCATCACCTAATTTGTTTTCGATAAAGCGTGCAATATTCCATAGTTTGTTGCAGAAATTGCGACCGGCAATCACCTTGTTCATGCTGAATGCTTGATTCTGACCTGCACTTCGAGCTCCGACGATCCCTAAGCGTAGTGCGTCCGATCCAGCTTCGTCGATTGCTTCCATTGGGTTAATGACGTTACCTTTGCTTTTGCTCATCTTTTGGCCTTTGGCGTCCAGGACTAGGCCGTGCATATACACATCTTTGAAAGGAGCCTTACCTGTCGCGTACAGACCTAGCATGATCATGCGAGCCACCCAAGGGTATAGGATATCAGCACCAGTGTTCAGGACACTATTTGGATAGAATTTTGCCAGCGGTCCTTCGCTCAGATAGTCAGTTGTAATGAACGGCCACTGCCCGCTACTGAACCATGTATCAAAGGTATCATCTTCACGTTTATATGTTGTACCATCTACAACGATAGTTTCATCGTTAACACGCGTGTCAAAAATCCAGTCTTCGGGATCATTGATGTTTTGGAATGCGGGAATTGGAATCCCCCAAGGAATCTGTCGGCTGAGGTTCCAAATTGGTAAGCCGCTTTTATAGTCGTACCCGACTGAGTGCTCGATCGTCTCTTCGCCACGCAGTAACTGCTCCTGCTTCAGGGCTTCGACGACCATTGGGCGGACTTCGTTGACATCCTGTTTCATGAACTGCGGTGGGACATTGATCATCTTGCCATCAAAGCCAATTACCTGCAGTCGAGGTAGATCGTGGCGCTGCCCTACTTCAAAGTCATTCGGGTCGTGTGCTGGGGTAATCTTTACTGCCCCTGTTCCATAGTTGGGGTCAACATAGTCGTCTGCGATCACCGGAATCTCGCGGTCTGTCAGTGGCACTAGAACGCTGGTCCCGATCAGATCTTTATAGCGTGCATCTTCCGGGTGAACAGCAATCGCGGTATCTCCAAATAGCGTCTCGGGTCGAGTCGTTGCAACAATAATTTCTTTGATCTTGTCGATACTTGGGTAGGCAATATGCCACAGACTCCCCTTCTCGGTTTTGTGATCGACTTCGATATCGGCATAGCTGGTCTGATATTTCGTGCTGTAATTAACGATTCGTTCACCGCGATAAATCAAGCCTTCGTCCCATAGCTTTTTGAATGTTCCGTAAACCGTACTTGTTACCTTGTCATCGAGCGTGAAAACCAGATCTTTCCAGCTGGCACTTACACCAAGGGCGCGTAGTTGTTTTTCCATGTTGCCACGTTGCTGGTCAACAAAATCCCATACCTGGGCGTATAGTTCGCTACGGTTAAAGTCAGTGCGGCTCTTGCCTTGTTTTGCCAGTTCGCGTTCGTATACAACCCACGTTTCGAATCCAGCATGGTCGGCGCCTGGTATATAGATTGTATCGCGTCCGTTCATTCGGTAGTAACGGATCAAAATATCTTCCAGATTGGCCATGAGTGCATGCCCGATATGCAGATTGCCGTTCGCATTTGGCGGCGGCATAATAATGCTATATGGCTCACCTACCCCAGTCGGCGCGAACGCGTCAGAGGCTTCCCAAAGGTCGTAAATGGTTGATTCGTACTGGGTTGGGTCGTAGGTCTTTGCTAATTTCACCGTAGCTATCTCTGTTAAGTTTGACATTCAGTCAATGTTTCATGTGAAAAATCACACGCCAAGAAACTATGTTTTCACGTGAAAACACTTATGTAATAATACCCTCGGCTGTTTTTCCATTTCCACATGTTTATTTCCACTACTAGTATACCATGTTCTGATGACATGCAACACTGCCCTGCAACAGGGGTTGTTAGTAAAAGAATCGAGTCTCTGGTTTCATTCGTCGAATGCGTTTGATGATTCGTTCACCGGCTTTGGTCCAGAGGCGATAGGGCAGTGGGCGAATAGGAAGGTCGTAGGTGCCGATGTAATCTGTAACTGATTTAGAAAAACTCGTTTTGAATCGCCCAATACCATAGTAGGGGTCGGATTGGTCGTTAATATGTGCTGATGGGGGAGTGCCGCACAGGTCGTACGATGTAATGCCACGTGTTTTTAGCCATTCTATAATACGCCATTGTAGTAAGTGACTAGCGCCATAAACCGGTCGCTCGCGCACGCTCGCACCATCTTTGTAAGTCGCTTTTGTACCCAGTAGGACTGTGAACGCTCCTGCAACCAGCGTGCCATCGCTATAGGCAAAGAATAACTTGCCCGCATCGGCATTGTCGTAGGTTTTCCAAAAATCACGATAATATTCGTAATCACGAACCATGCCTTCAAACTTACCCGCGCTTGTGGCTCGTAGTAAATCGTACATAATTTTACAGTTTTCATCTGTTGTCGGGACAGATTCGACGGTAACACCGTCGCGTTTCGACCTTTACTAGAAAGACGCCATTATCCCTGGCAAATGTACGTAGATAGGGGAGTAACGCGGCGAGTGTCGTTTGGTCGGCGACTCCGGGTCCTTTTGGGATGTACCATAGCCTTCCTAGCAAGGGAATTGTTCGCTCATGTGCAGTAATAGCTACACCAGTGTCGGTTGTAATATAGCGTGGCGTCCACCCACCGGCTTGTTTTAATTGTGCGAATAGCTTGCCCTGAAAAATATTTCCGTTATCGGGATTATTAGCAATCAACTCGTCCCAGCGGTCGAGGTCTTGCTCCGATGCAAATTGTATCTCCATATATCCCCATAGTACACAAAAGCAGTAGGGGAGCGCTAGCTTTATTTGCGTAATTGTCGATAAATATTCAAACCGAATCGGTACAGCCGGTATCGCAATCGGCTAACCGGTAACTCCCAGCGACCCACGTAATCCACAGGATATCCACCGAATGATTTTTTGAATTTTGTGAACCCAGCCCATGGGTGCTGCGGGTCGTCACTATCTGTTATTCCGTACAGATCAACTGTTTGCAGACCTTTATTTTTGGCATCAATGATAAGCGAACTAACGATGACTGCACCTGGATTTAACTTTCGGTGTGCATAACTTGCAGCGGCATGCGCATAGTAGCGGGTCATATCGCTGTCGTATACTAGCGCGGCTGCTAT
>SEAL01000049.1 GCA_004145215.1 Chloroflexota bacterium
GAGTGCTGCCGCGCTCGATGAATCATATATCATGACTGCTTATCACACCTTTTGTAATATATTCCAGCGCACCTATAGACAAGGTGTGTTTTTTATTTCCATGAACCCTTTTAACTTCTTGAAAAACAGCGTATACTATACCATAGATAATTTCAGACAATGATGTCCTCATTTTTTCAGGAGCAAGGGTATATATTCTATGGTCAGTAGACAAAAGGTGTTAACAAAAGTATTCGGTGATCCGCAAAAGCGGATTGTTAAAGGGTTGGAAAAACGCGTCGAGAAAATCAACGCACTCGCTGAAAAGTACAACAAAATGTCAAAATCAGACCTCAAAAAGCAAACTGAGGTATTGAAGAAGCATTTAGAGCGCAAGGGTACTACCCTTGACGATATGTTGCCAGATGCGTTTGCGTTGGTGCGCGAAGCAAGCGATCACGTATTAAAAATGCGTCATTTTGATGTACAGCTAATCGGGGGCATGGCACTTCATGACGGCAACGTTGCCGAAATGAAGACAGGTGAAGGTAAGACGTTGGTTGCAACGCTACCAACGTACCTGAATGCACTTAGCGGCAAAGGCGTTCACGTCGTTACCGTTAACGATTATCTGGCGCAGCGTGACGCCAGCTGGATGGGCGAGTTGTACGATTTCTTGGGTATGAGCACTGGTGTTATTGTCAACGAAGCGTCGTTTATTTTCGATCGTGACTATAACAACGAAGCGCACGACGATGTTCGTATGCGTCGTTTGCGTCCGGTGACGCGCAAAGAAGCGTATGCGGCAGACATTACCTATGGTACAAATAACGAATTTGGATTCGATTACCTGCGTGACAACATGGTCAACGAAGTAGAAATGCTCCGACAGCGTGACCTGAACTTTGCGATCGTAGACGAAGTTGACTCGATTTTGATCGACGAAGCCCGAACGCCATTGATTATCAGTGCACCTGCTGCCGAAAACCCAGATAGTTATTATCAATTTGCCAAAGTTGCGGCAAAATTAGTTCCCGAAGATTACATTCTGGATGAAAAGCGCCGAAGCGTCGCATTGACTGATGAAGGTGTCGAAAAAGTACAGAAAATGTTGGGTATTAAAAACTTGTACACGCCAGAGTACGTTCGATCTGTATATCATGTCGATCAGGCATTAAAAGCACAGACGATCTTTAAACGCGACAAAGATTATGTGGTCACAAACGATGGCGAAGTTATCATTGTCGACGAGCACACTGGTCGTTTGATGCAAGGTCGTCGCTACAACGAGGGTCTGCACCAAGCCATCGAAGCCAAAGAAAATGTTCCAGTATTGCAAGAAAGCAAAACACTTGCGACAGTTTCTTTCCAGAATTATTTCCGTTTGTATAGCAAACTATCAGGCATGACCGGTACCGCATTTACCGAAGCCGAAGAATTCCAGCAGATCTATAGCCTGGATGTGATTCAGATTCCATCAAATCGTCCAATTGCCCGTGACGACAAGGAAGATCTAATTTTCAAGACAGAAAAAGGCAAGCTGAAGGCTGTTGCCGACGCAATCAAAGAATACAACAAAGTCGGCCGCCCGGTTTTGGTTGGTAGTGCATCAATCGCAAAGAACGAAATGATTGCCGCATATTTGGACAAAGAAAAAGTTCCTTACGAACTGCTAAACGCAAAAAACAACGAGCGTGAAGCTGCGATCGTTGAAAAAGCAGGCGAAAAGGGTGCAATTACCTTGGCGACGAACATCGCAGGTCGTGGTACTGACATCAAATTAGGCGAAGGCGTCAAAGAACTCGGTGGTTTGGTTGTGATTGGATCAGAGCGTCACGAATCACGCCGTATCGATAATCAGCTACGTGGACGTGGTGGACGTCAGGGTGATCCAGGCGAAACGCAGTTCTATGTATCGACCGAAGATGATCTGATGCGCATTTTCCAGGGCGAGCGAATTGCAGCACTAATGGATCGTTTAGGTGTTGATGAAGAGACACCGATTCAGAACAAAGCGGTGTCGAAGACTCTAGAGGCCGCACAAAAACGTGTCGAAGGCTACAACTACGATACGCGTAAAAACGTCGTCCAATACGACAACGTCATCAACCGTCACCGGCGCGTTGTCTATGTCATTCGCCGAAAAATTCTCGAAGGTGACGATATCAAACCTGAAATCGAGCGATTGATCGAAGAAAAGCTTCGCGAGCTGACGGTTGTTCCTGCAAAGAACAACAAAAACTTTGCAAAAGAGTTCAAAGCAATCTTCCCATTAGAGGATAAAGATATCGATGCAATCGGTGTTGAGAAAAAAGACAAGCTGCGCTATGAATTAGCCCTAAAGCATGTCACGAAACTATACAAGGACAAAGAAAAAGAACTGACTACTGAGATCCTGCGACAGGTTGAGCGCCAGACATACTTGGTGTTCATGGACGAGCTATGGATGCAACACCTAGAAAACATGCAGCACCTGCGTGAAGGTATTCACTGGCGAAGCGTTGGGCAGCGTGATCCATTAGTGGAGTATCGTTCTGAATCTCAGAAGTTGTTTGAAAGTTTGCAAGCATCACTTCGCGATGAAGTGCTGCGAGAAGTAATGCATATCCAACCGAGTAACGCGCAGTTATTTACTAGTGAAGAATACGATACAGAGCTGACGAAACTAGCTGAAGATGCCGTTGAAAAGGGTGTTAATGATCAGTTCCAGTTTCGTGCTGGCAACCGATATGTAAAGTCAAAGGATATTTATGAAACTGCCCATATCATGGAGCACATGGCATTTGGCGCCAATGCTCGGTTTAAAAATGAGCATGATTTCGAATCAGAATTTACGAAAAATGGTGCATATCACAATGCCTATACCAGTGACATGAGCATGGTATACGTGGCGGATTGCGCTGACTTTGAGTGGGAACGAATTTTTGATTTGCAGCGCGTATCAATCTGCCAACCAAAATTTAACCCTGAAGAATTAGAGGCAGAAAAGGGTAATGTCAAAAGCGAGTTAACGGGGTATCTGAACAATCACAACCGTGTGTTGTGGCCGAAAGTTCAGCAATTGCTAGGCGAGGACGTCTATACATTCAATCAGCGTATTAAAACGATCCCAAATACAACATTGAAGGATATCAAAGAGCATCATGCTCGAACGCATACCGGAGCAAACATGCGCTTTGTTATTGCCGGAAAACTCCATGGTCGCAAAAGCGAAATCAAACGTCAGCTGGAAGAATGGGAATTGGAACCAGGCGAGCGATTCGATGCTCCGCGGGACGAATTCACATCATCTTGACGGGTACAATGCACTCGCGTATCTATGGTGCAGCCCGCAAAAAAGGCCTTGCCTACGGAATGTTTAGTGACACCTCTGTTGGGTTCCACGATTCATCCTGGGACTTTGGCGGCCAGGTAAACCTCGACACAGCCGGTGGACTTTTCGACATTATTGTTCGCGAACTGCGTCACGTTCTGGACGGAAAAATCACCGAAGCCGAAATTGACGCTGCAAAATCATACGCACTTGGTCGTCACCAAATGGGTGCTCAGACAGTTGCTCAGATCAGTAATTTTTATACGAATCGCTATTTTGCGGATGGTGTCGTCAAAGATTACGAAAAAGTGCCAGAATTCATTAATCAGACATCACATGATTGCATCATTTCGACGGCGCGTGAATTTATTTCACAAGATATTACAGTGCTTGCCGGTGTCAGTAGCGGCGAAAAAAGTGATATCACTGAACTAAATGACAAATTAGCGACACTTTTCAAACGATAATAATAGTCGAAGGGGATATAGTCGGTAGTCATTGCCGGAGTATACTAGAGTTATGAAGATTGCAATCGCGGGATATGGTGCTGAAGGGCAGTCCAATTATAATTATTTTTTTCAACAAGGGCACGAGCTGACGATTGTCGATGAGCGTGAACTATCAGCGATGGATTTACCCTATGGGGCTGTTTCGATTTTAGGCGAAGGTGCGTTTCATCAGTTGGATGGCTTTGATATGGTAGTGCGAACTGCAGGGCTTGCACCGCGAAAAATACAAACCGATGGCAAGATTTGGTCGGCAACGAATGAATTCTTTGCACGGTGCCCGGCGCCAATAATCGGCGTGACGGGCAGCAAGGGGAAGGGTACAACCAGTAGTTTGATCGCGTCGATACTACGCGCGGCAGGCCGTACGGTGCATCTTGTCGGGAATATTGGCGTCCCTGCACTTGACGAGCTGCATGATATCCAGCCAACTGACGTTGTTGTCTATGAACTCAGTAGCTTTCAACTGTGGGATGCTGAACGTTCGCCAAATATTGCGGTCGTACTATATATCGAACCTGAACATTTGGATGTACATACTGACATGAAAGAATACGTCACAGCAAAGGCACAAATTGCCATGCATCAGGCGGGTAGTGACATTGTCGTCTATAATCAATCAAACGATTACGCGACATCTATTGCCTTGCGGTCTAGTGCGGCAAAAATTCCCTACCAAAATGAGCAAGCTGCGCATGTAGTAGATGGATACTTCTGGTTTGGTGACATTCAGCTATGCTCAATCGATCAATTGAAATTACCAGGCCGTCATAATTATGATAATGCCTGTGCAGCGATTACTGCTGTCTGGAAATGGGTAAAGCAGCCGGAAGTTATCGCGAAAGGGTTAGCTGATTTTACGGGGTTGCCGCATCGTTTGAAATTCATCCGTTCGTTCGACGGTGTTTCGTACTATGATGACAGTATAGCGACAACACCAGGAAGCGCGATTGCAGCAATTCACGCCTTCAGTCAGCCGAAGATATTGATCCTCGGAGGATCTAGTAAGGGCGCTGACTTTTCCGAACTGGCCCAAGTTGCAAGTGGCGGAAACGTGAGGTCGGTCGTCGCGATTGGCGATGAGGCGCCAAAGATCGTGAAAGCGTTCAAAAAATCGGGTATTGATATACACAACCTAGGGAGCGATGTCACGATGGTGCAAGTGGTGCAAAAGGCGCATGACTTAGCTGTGGATGGAGATGTCGTCGCACTCAGTCCCTCATGTGCAAGTTTTGGCATGTTCAAAAATTATGTTGATCGTGGTCAACAATTTATCCAAGCAGTGCAAGAACTATAGTTAATCAGCGCGACCAATGCAGCGCGTGTGCGCTATAATGGTACTAAATACAATCAGAGGGAGACAATCAAATGAAGCCGACCGAACACGAGGCCGTCACGAAAGCACGTCGTAGTAGCGACCTTATTGTATTGGGTGCTGCCTTGGGAGTAATTATCACAGCTATTTTGGTGATATTTTTTGTTGGACTGGCACTAGTAAATGCCGGTAGCGAACTGGTTTATGATGAATACACCGGTGAAGCCTCGACTGTCGGTGATTATTTGCTGACATTTGGTAGCTATGCGATCCTGCTGGTTGTTGTGCTCGTTCTGATATTGGTGACGATTCGCATTATGCGCCAGCAATTCTTGGGAAACGCATTACAGATTGAATACAGTAATTATGCCTGGCTGCGTGACTGGAGCAATAAAGTTGCCGAAGACCTGCAAATGCCTCGAGTTGAGATCTTCGTGACGCAGGATCCCGTTATCAATGCTTTTGCTGTTGGATTCAGAACACCGTACAATATCGTGCTTAATTCCGGTACTATTCGCTATTTGACTCGTGAAGAATTAAAAACGATCGTCGTCCACGAAATGGCTCATGTAAAATACCACCACACGCAGTGGAATGCATATTTAGGGATGCTAACAGCGCTCCCAATAATTGGGTCTGCTGCTGGTTGGCTGATTGCATTTTGGGGGCGACGTGCGGAATTGACTGCCGATCGCTTGGCACTGTGTTATATGAAAAAACCAGACCTCGTCAAAGATGCTTTGGTGAAAGTTCATGTTGGGCCTGATGTCGCTGCTTCGTTCAATGAAGTAGCGCGCCAATGGCAAGCACACACGACTGATTCGACATTCAATGGATTCTCGCAGACGGCGATTGATGACAAGGTAGCTATTGTCGCTGACATTGAACACGAAATGATGAGCCCGGAAATATGGAATAACCCATCGTATGCTCAGGATAAAAGCAAACAATTAGCGGCGCTGCAGTCGATGGTCGAACCATGGCTGACGCTACGTGCGCAGGCGAGTGATATTGTTGAGTTGATGGAATTGGGCGATGACAGTTTGCTAGCTGAATTCGAAGGTCAAGTAACGGCGCTAGAGTCTGAATTTACTAAACGCAAAAAAGAACTGTTATTTAACGGCGATTACGACGATCATAATGCCATCGTGCGTATCACTGCTGGCGTTGGTGGACTCGACGCCCAAGATTTTGCTGAAATGTTGGAACGCATGTATCTGCGCTGGGCGGAAAAAAATAGTGTTGTGTCAGCTCAGGTCGAGCGGTCTGCTGGTGATGAAGCGGGGCTCAAGACGAGCGTTATCGAGATGACAGGTGCCTATGTATACGGCAAGCTGCGCAGTGAAAACGGTGTCCACCGATTGGTTCGACTTAGTCCGTTTAACAGTGACAATCTACGCCAAACCAGCTTTGCTCTTGTAGAAATTTTGCCTCAAATCGATGCACCTGATGAAGTGGTTATTGACGACAAGGATTTAAAAATTGACGTGTATAGGGCGGGGGGTCATGGTGGTCAGTCGGTCAATACAACCGATAGCGCGGTGCGCATTACTCATTTACCAACGAATATCGTCGTAGCAATTCAGAACGAACGTTCCCAGTTGCAAAACAAAGAAATGGCAATGAAGATCCTGCGTTCAAAATTAGCGCAGCTACAGATGGAACAACACGCCGAAAGCGTAAGCGATCTGCAAGCTGGCGAGTCAGCTAACTGGGGCTCGCAGATACGTAACTATGTGCTGCATCCGTACACCCTCGTCAAAGACACACGGACAAAATACGAAGAAAAAGACCCGAGTGCGGTGCTGGATGGCAAACTAGATGGATTCATCGAATCCTACCTAGAATCCCAATTGGGTAAATAACTAGCTGGACTCCACGTTTATATTGCTAGTTTTGTGTCAAGTAGTACATCTGTAACTCGTCCGTCTCAGGTTGGTATGACAAAACTTATGCTATAATGGCCGTAGTAATGATTCTTTTAGACAGGGTAACAAAAACATACGGAAAAGACATGAAGCCGGCATTGAACCGGATTAGTTTGCATGTCGAGCCAAAGGAATTTGTCATCATTGTCGGAACCAGTGGTGCAGGCAAGTCGACGCTACTAAAGCTACTAACCAGAGAAGAAAAGCCATCAAGTGGCAAAATTGTTGTTGGCGGTATCGACTATGACACATTAAAGGACAAACATATTCCGCTGCTTCGCCGCAAAATCGGCGTTGTATTCCAAGATTTCAAATTGCTCCCGCAACGAACTGTTTATGAAAATGTTGCATTCGCACTAGAAATCGCCGGTATGACTGGCCGTGAAATCAAAAACACGGTTCCAAAAGTAATCGAACTGGTCGGCCTGACGGGCAAAGAAAAGAATTTCCCGCACCAGCTATCTGGCGGTGAGCGTCAGCGCGTGGCGATTGCTCGTGCAGTTGTTCGCCAACCGAAAATTCTGATTGCGGACGAGCCAACAGGGAACCTGGATCCAAAGCATAGCTGGGATATCGTTCGATTGCTAGAGAAAATTAACAAGTATGGCACAACGGTACTCTTGACAACGCACAACGTCGAGATCGTGAACAAACTGCAGCGACGGGTGATTACGATTGAACATGGCAAAATCACATCTGATCAAGCACAGGGAAGTTATAGGCAATAAATATGGCAAAACGAAAACTAGACGCAAAATCATTTTCACAACAAAAACGAAAACGCCGCCAATGGCTGACATTCGTTCGCATGTGTCGAGTCCGAACCAAGCACGTAAAGATTTTGCCGATGCCAACAAGTCTGACGGTGAAACTTTGTCAGCTTTGAACGAAGCAACGAATAAACTACCGGGTACGTTCAGGGTAGGTATTAAGGATATCAATGACCCATCCGACCTTGATGCGTTTGTGAAAAATAACGAAGTATTTAAACGATATGCGGATCCTGCGCGCCCAGCCTCGTTCAGTGGTGAGCGTCGAACGGCGATTTCAAATATTGGCCGTTGGGTAGGATTTGCAGAACGAGTAGGACTAGCTGCGAGTGCGGTGTTCATCGTGATTTCATCGCTAATCGTGTTCAATACGATACGTATGGCGATTTTTAACCGCAAAGAAGAAATACAGATGATGAAGTTGATCGGCGCCGACCGTAGCTTTATTCGCGGGCCATTTGTCGTCGAAGCAGTTGTCTATGGTTTTATTGCGGCAGTTCTAGCGACGGTGCTCGGTATGGTTGCCTTGTATGCCGCTAAAGACAAGCTCCTCAGTTATGAAGTTGCAATTCAGCCAACGATTGACGCTGCAACTGCATATATCGGATTTTTGCTACTTGGAATGATCGTCGCTGGATCCTTGATCGGTGTTATTTCCTCATTGCTCGCTACTAGAAAATATCTGAAGATTTAAACATAACTATAACCATAACTGGATTGACAATCTATTATGGTTATGCTAGGATGGAACTAATGAAACAACGGTCCACCACACCAGTTTCGACAAAGACATTCGCGTTTCGCGTGTCTATTGTCGCAGCAGTCATCTTAATGGCAATTGCAACGCCTATTCAAATGGGGCATATTGTTCGCGCTGACGATTACGACAGCCGAATCAAGGCTCTTGAAGGCGAGATCAATCAGTATCAAGCGAAAGCAAGCGAACTCAGCACAAAGGCTGCGGGTTTGCAGGGTGAAGTTGATCGTTTGACGAACGAAAAGGCGATGATCCAAAAGCAAATTGATCTTAAGCAGGCCGAACATGATCAGCTGGTCAAAACAATTGGTGAAAACGAGCAAAAAATCGTCAATAACCAGGATGCACTTGGTGATACGATCGCCAACCTATATGTTGATGACAAAGTATCAACACTTGAAATGCTAGCAAGCAGCAAGAATATCGGTGATTATGTTGACAAGCAGGAATACAGATCTGCAGTTCGCGATCAGTTGACCGGTACGATCGAAGAGATCAAGCGTTTAAAGAAAGAATTAGAGCAACAAAAGACTGATGTCGAGCGTAATCTCGAAGATCAAAAAGGTCAGCGTGCAGTTCTTGCTTCGAAAGAAGCCGAACAGCAGAAGTTATTGAGTGATACTCGCGGGGAAGAAGCTGCGTATCAGGGTCTATCAGCAGATCGTGAAAGCAAAAAGAATCAATTACAGGCACAGCAGCAAGCAGCAATCGAAGCAGCAATGCGTCGTGCGGCTGCATCAAGTGGTGGTAGCATTGCAAATGCTGTCGCTGGAGATCCTGGCAAGGGCGGATATCCTTCTAACCTAGCAAATTCAAACTACTACAGTCCAGTCGTCGATCCATGGGGAATGTATTCACGTCAATGTGTCAGCTATACGGCCTGGAAAGTATTCCAAAAAAATGGTTACATGCCTTACTGGGGTGGTGTGGGTAACGCCAACCAGTGGCCTGGCAATGCACGAGCAGCTGGCATTCCAGTCAGTACGACTCCTCGTGCTGGATCTGTCGGAGTGTTGATGGCAGGACAATACGGGCACGTCGTCTGGGTTGAAAGCGTCAATAGCAATGGAACGATCAACATCAGTCAGTACAATTACTACAATGCTGGTGGATCAGGCTGGGGTCATTATAGCGAAATGTATAATGTTTCACCTGGTGCATATGACTACTATATCTATTTCTAAATAGCCACAATTAAACAAAACCACTATAGCGCATCGGTCATACGGTGCGCTATAATTGTTACAGTTAATACGTTCGCAAGAACAAGGGAGTATACAGAGTGACACAACGGCCACCGAGTGCTAGCCATGCACATACAAACAAACAGAAAACGTGGAAATTTAGCCCCAGCACATTTGTTTTGCTCGCAGGGCTATTTCTGGTTATCGGCTATGCCGCTGGAACTCGTAATGATCAAATCATTGCGGCTATTGCGCCGACGTTAGGTATCAAAGTCGAAACGGCAACGCTGGATATGTCGAGCATTCAGAATACATTCCGACAGTTAAAATCGAATTATGATGGAACGCTTGACGACCAAAAGCTGATCGAAGGTGCAAGCAAGGGCCTCGTGACCGCCGCTGGCGATGAGCACACGGTGTATTTCGATAAAGAAGAGGCTAAAGAATTCAACAATGATTTGAGTGGCAATATCGGTGGAGGCATTGGAGCCGAGATAGGGCTACGTAATGAGCGTCCTACGGTCATACGAGCCCTCAAGGACACGCCTGCGGAGCGATCTGGTGTTATGACCGGTGATATTGTCCTCGGTGTTAACGACCAGGATGTCACCGGCAAGACAGTTGATGAAACAGTCAAACTGATTCGTGGCGAAATTGGCACAACGGTCAAATTGACCGTCCAGCGTGATAACGAACGAAAAGACATTACGATCACCCGAGAAGAGATTAGCAGCCCAAGCGTTGACTCGAAAGTGGACGGCGATATTGGAATTCTGACAATCACCCGATTTGATGAAGAAACCGGCAGCCGTGCAAAACAAGCCGCGCAAGACTTCAAAGCGCAGGGCGTGAAAAAGGTGATTCTCGACCTGCGTGGTAATGGTGGCGGATACTTATCTGCGGCGCCACAAGTTGCAGGATTATGGCTGCGCGACAAAGTAGTTGTCAGCGAGCGAAAAGATGGCAAGATAGAAGCCGAGCAGAAATCGGGTAACAATGCGCTACTAGAAGGTCTACCAACTGTCGTATTGATGAACGGCGGATCTGCTAGTGCGAGTGAAATCGTGATTGGCGCACTGAAAGATTACGGTGTCGTATCGCTCGTCGGCGAAAAGTCGTACGGTAAAGGAACAGTGCAGGCGATGGTAGAGCTAAACGGTGGGTCATTGCTAAAGGTGACAGTGCAGCGATGGTTCACGCCAAAAGGCAATAATATTGATAAAAAAGGCTTCCAGCCAGATCAAACCGTGGAACTGACGCGCGATGACGTAAATGCTGGACGAGATCCGCAACTAGACGCTGCAAAGCAACGTCTGAACAAATAATAATTGGTAAACCGCTTACGGTGTAGTACTATAGGAGTATCATGCAAGACCAACCCAAAAAGAAAATCCTCCTCGTCGAAGACGATATCGCACTCGCAGCCGTCTACCGATCTCGACTCGAACTAGAAGATTTCGAAACACTCGAAGTTAATAATGGCGAACAGGCGCTGCAGGCTTCAAAAGATTTCCATCCTGACTTGATCCTACTCGACGCTATGATGCCAAAAATTAGTGGATTTGATGTGCTGGATATTCTTCGTAATACCCCCGAAACAGCGAACATTCGCGTCATTATGCTGACCGCACTTAGTCAGCCAAAAGACAAAGAACGTGCTGAATCACTAGGCGTTGATGATTACCTCGTTAAATCACAGGTTGTGATTGGTGATGTTGTTGACCGCGTTAAACACCACCTTGGTTTGAACGGATAGAGTAGCAACAATCCTATATAAAATA
>SEAL01000050.1 GCA_004145215.1 Chloroflexota bacterium
ACAAAGAACAAGAATGACATGAACCGAATTGCCTCAGTTGATGTGCCAAAAAAGATCGTCCAGAAGTGGAAAAGTATGTGGTAGAGCGGCATGTGTACGTCCTGAGCAACGATAAACAGTGTCTCTTTTAATGAGTGTGATGTCTGCCAGATACTCTGGGCTTCATCGAGGCGCAGGCTTTCTCCTGCGAAGACAAAGCGGGAAATACCATACGATAGCCCTGCAAGAAGAAGGAGTATGACTGGGATGTACCACGAGTCTTTGATTCTAGCGAAGAGAGCTTTCATGTTATGCCTCGACCTTCTGTAGTCGGCGCACTTTGATAAAGCGGCGCAGTCGAACATGAAGTGGGGAGTGTGATGGAAGGGCGGAAATAATAAACGGCAGGAAGGCTACAATATTGACCATTGTCCATGACGCGTTTGCAACAAGTGCTGCGCTCATACCTTCTCGAGAAAACGCGAACGCAATACCGATGAGTCCAAGTGCAACGTAAATGAGGTGCGGGATAACAAGCCGAATGAAGTTACCTTCTATGGCAGTTTTTGAAGTAACGACGAACGACGTTTTCTGATTCAAAAGTACACCAACGATCGCACGTAGCTGCAGATAGAACGAACTTATTGAATAGGAGATTGCGTTGAACGTGTATGAGTAGTTACTTGTCATTTGCAGGATCGCAACATTCAAGAAGATGTACGGAATAAATATCATAGCGAGAAGCATACTTGATGTCTGTACTGCAGCAATACCTGTGAAAAGGAATATTATTGGAAGTAGTGCATCGATGAGAACGACAACCCCGGTCATGTAGTAGCCAGCGGAAACTAAGTACTGCATACGCTGAGAGAAGCTCAGGCCACGACGGAAGAGTGGGTTGAACTTGAAGATCACCTCAAGGCTTCCGCGTGTCCAGCGATACTGCTGCTTGTAGTACGAAAGGAAATCTTCTGGAGCAAGTCCTTCGGCGAGTACTTTTGGAACGTAGACACTCTTCCAGCCTTTTTCATGAATAAACAGAGATGTTAGGAAATCTTCGGCAATATTGAATTCACACATGCCGCCAACCTGATCAAGCGCTGCTCGACTAACTGCCATGTTTGTTCCACACATGAATACGGCACCTAATCGGTTTTTGCCGGACATAATTGGACCGAAGAAAAGAGCTTGCTGGTCCCAGGCTGTTTGCGTGACAACATTGGTTTGCTGATTATGATAGAACTGAGGTGTCTGGACAAATCCCATACGGCGGTCACCGAAGTACCCCATAACTTCTTGAAGGAATTCAGGTTTAGGTACGTGGTCTGCGTCGAAGACGACAATGTAAGGGTTGTCTGTATGACGTAGAGCGTTGTTAATGTTTCCAGCTTTTGCACCGCCGGGTTTTCGGCGGGTGATAGAGTTAATGCCAAGCTCTTTGGCGAGTGCGATAATATCTTTCCAGTTGTCGCGCTTCGCAACGTATCCGTCATTAAGGATGTGAACCTTGAAATTTGGATAGTTCATTGCCATCGCTGCTCGAGCTGTTTCTTCAACGATCTCAACAGGCTCACCGGCGACAGTAATAAAGACGTCAACGCCCCTCGAAAAGTCTCGCTGGAATGGTGCTGTGACACGCCGATTCCATACGGTGTAGCTATAACCAATAATTTGCCACAAGTGGAAGACTTCGCCGGCGATCAATAGTACAAAAAGTACGATGTTGTCATGCTTGAAGAAGAATGTAAGCACGACGAAGTAGGCGATAGCAAGAAGGATGTTTGCAACAAGCATTCGCTTAGATACATCACCACGTAAAAATGCGAACCGCTGGTTATTTATTTGTAATTTACTCATCGATTAGCTCCGTCAGATTTATAAGTTGGTTGTTATGCAGGGCGAGGCCGAACCATACCCAGTTTGTATCGTAGTAGCCGAGAGGATTTTTCCAGTTTTGAATGTCAGGATTGTAGTACGGGAGAAGCTGCTTTGTGTAGAAGTCGTTTGCCTTTTCAGGGTGAACTACTTCGAAATACGCCATTGCTGATCCGCTCATTGCAGGTGACGGGTTGGCGTCAACAATTGCTCCATCGTGACTGTATAGTGAAGCTAGGGGCTGTCCGGCATCGAAACTTGCACCAAGTGTGGTATAGCGACTAAGAATTTCTTTCGCTCGTTTATCCTTATTCCAGTTCCAGTCAAGCGCGAGTCGCCATGGTGTTCGGATCGCGTCATAACCATAGTTACTATCGTATTCTGGTGACGGTATTACTGCTCCGGTGGTTCGATCGACGCGAATCCAATTTGGCGTTAGACCGGCGCTTGAAGGGGCGTCGAGCGGCAGATCACCTGCTTGCTCTAAGATATCGTACGACGAGTCGACGAGCGCTAACCAGTCATGGCTCGGATCTGCTTTTGCAAAAACGCGGAACGCATGTGGGGAGAAATACGATGGGTTAACAATGACGGACGTAAGGTTGTTCTTTTCAATATCGCTTGCAACAAGCACTGGCTTGCCGTTAATGATGACGACTTCCTGCTCCCAAATACTTTTGATAACGTCAACTGCATCCCACTTGTACTTAGGATCGCTCCAGCGACCGGCTGCCATAAGAAGAGAGAATGCTATATCGATATCAGCATCCGTTGCGGTGTTTTGTCCACCAATGCTTGTTTGAATACCGTAGTTACCATCTTCGTTTTGTCCGTACTTCCAAGACATGAGTTTATCTTCACGCTGTAAGTTATCTTTTGTCCATTGCCAGCTACGATCGAATGTATCAATGTCATCCATCCATGCTGCGCGCATCATCGTATAGCTCTGTCCTTCAGATGTAGTGATATTACCTTGGCTTTTGTCAAGCGTACGAAGAGATTCAGGTTCTAGTACGTCTTGCTTGTATCGCCCCCATAATTCAAGGAGCATTCGGCTGCTTGCGAAGACTTGCGGTGCATTGTTTGTTGCCTGTATCTTTGCGTTATACGCAGAAACTCCGGCGAAAGCCGCGCCACATAGAACTGCAACTATGACGATGGCAATAGACACCTTTTTTAAGATAGATTTTTTCATGATGAGACACCTGTCTCTGTTTTGAATCTCGCACTATTATTCACGTAGCTTCGACGTAGTTGGCTGCCGGATATTTTTGCACGAAGTTGAACCGATTGTTTCGCAAGTTCGAAAGATGAAGAGATGACATTGATCTTCGCTTCGCCTTCAGTCCTTGCTTCAAAGGTGATGTCGTAACTAGCAATAGAGTTACCTTGCAGAAGACTAAAGACAATGAATTCTAAATCGAAGCCCCATGGTGTAGGGGATAGATCAAGCGTTTTAAAGACATCGGCTTTAAATATTTTTAGCCCTGATTGTGTATCGTAGTCAATACCAAACATCATTCGGGTAAACACAAGATTGAATACTGTACTCATGAGTCGTCGCAGTGGACTTGTTTCGTTAACTTTGCGACGAGTGATGACAATATCGCTTTGGGTTCGCCGCATGATTTCAAGCATTGGCCCAATATTCTCAGGTGCGTACTGAAGATCTGCGTCAATCATACCAACTGTATCGAAAGTAGCCTGGTCTATACCTTCAAGTATCGAAAACGATTTGCCGGGCTGACCTTGTTTCATGTAGTGACGGATGGTTGAATCGGTAGAGCTATATGTTTTAAGTATTTGAGTTGTAGTATCAGTAGAATGATCATCTATGAATAAAAGTTCGTACGCTTCAGCGCTTGATTCAAGTGTTGCTTTAAGCCGACTAATCAGCGAATCAACTGTGCCCGCCTCATTCAAGACAGGAATAATAATAGTAATACCTTTTTTCATACTTGCATTCGTCTCTCGCACCTTAGCCGCTTACCGCGTTTACTTATTTATAATCATAGCACTAGATTGACTTTACGTCAAACCTATTTTTATAGTGCGAAAGTATTAGCGTTTTGATATTATCTCAACTGATAGCACTAT
>SEAL01000051.1 GCA_004145215.1 Chloroflexota bacterium
CGTATGCTGTCAGTGTTCGGATAAATTCAGGTGTCGCATCAACTGACCCATAATACGGCCAGCCCCAGCCCAGCTGATCGGTCAGGTTTTTTGCGATCGTGTCGTCTTGATCGCGGGCTTCGTGGACAATACGTCCTGGCTCTTCTTCGCGTTCGTGATTATATGTTACGCCTTGTAGTTTTGCTAATTCTAGGACGGTTGTTCGTGCTAATTCCGGATAGCTGGATATCAGATCGATCGCAACGCGCAGTGAATCGCGGCCAAACAGCACTTCGTAGAGTCGTAGATGATCTGGTGTTGACGATAAATTATCCTCGTGGTCGTCCAGCGGCGACGATTCTGGATTGACTGATGTTCTCGATGAAACATCAAAGGCAAGTGAAGCGACACTTGGGCCATGTTCGCCAATAGTTGTCGTATCCGGCGAATTCGTTAGGCGTTTGATCTGTTCGATCGTCGACGGACTATGTTCAAAATGGCGCGGCGCAAACGAATCGATGCGCACTAATTCTTCGCCCGCAAGGAGTTTGTAGTCTGTTGTCGATAGCGGTGATTCGGTTTTATTTGACCCCATGTATCTATTATAAGCCATAGAAGTGGTATACTAAGAAGAGTTATATGTTGTACACCACGCGACAAAGAGAGTTGAAGTTATTCTAAATGAGTAAAAAGCCTTTGAAGGTTGCTATGATAGCGCCACCTTGGTTAGCCATTCCTACTAAAGGGTATGGTGGCATCGAGCTCGTTATTGAAAGCTTGGTTGATTTACTGCGCAAGCAAGGCGTTGAAGTGGAGCTCTTCGGTAATGGCGCACGTTCGATGAAAGGCGTTAAAACCCGGTCTATTTATAAAAAGGACATGTTCGACAAAATAGATTGGCCATATTATGATGCACCGTTACAGGTTATGCAGTCACATATGCACTTCGCGCTCGATTACATCGAGAAGAAAGGCGACTTCGATATCATCCACGATCACAATCCATATATTGGTCCATCGTTCTTATCTCTAGCGACGCGTATTAAATCCGTACCTCCAGCACTTCATACGTTTCACGGACCTCCGTTTTCAACCGACGCAGAAATTGCTGCCGGCAAAGAAGACAACCGCACTCAGCTGGCATTAATGCCCGATAGCGGCAAGTTTTACATGACTTGCATATCGGATACGCAAAAGGCTCAGGCGCCAAGCAAAGTATCATCTAGGATGCTAGATACTGTTTATAACGCGATAGAGTTAGATCTGTTCCCATTTGTTGAAAAAAAGAAGGATTACTATATAACGCTAGCTAGGTTTACACCCGAAAAGGGTCAGCATATCGCCGCCAAGTTTGCTGCGAAATATCGTAAACGTTTACATATGGCCGGCACAGTTGCCGGTATCGACACCAAGCGCAAATTATTCCTAGAACTATCAAACCCGCTGAGTAAATATCGCCAGAACAAAGAGTTTGTATATTATAGCGACAAAGTTTTGCAATATGTACTGCGTTATCCAAAAATCAATTTTATGGGCAACATTGGCGGAACCAAAAAATACGAATTTATCGGCAAGGCAAAAGCATTACTTTTCCCAATTCAGTGGGAAGAGCCGTTTGGTATGGCGGTTATCGAAGCGCTGGCATGCGGTACGCCGGTCGTTGCTATGCGCAGAGGTGCTATGCCAGAAATTATTCAGCACGGAGTCAATGGATTCTTGGCAGACACCGAAGAAGAGTTTTTTGAATACGCTAATCGTGTAAGTGAAATTAATCCAGCTGACTGTCGTCGTTCTGTCGAAGAAAAGTTTTCAGCGACAGCTATGGCGCAGTCGTATATTGATCGTTACAACGAAGTGATCAAACTAGCGAAGTCTAGAAAATAGTCTTACCGTTCAGTTCGTCAGGCAAAAATCCCTTGTTGTGTTTGAAATCAGCTTTCCATTCGTAATCTTTTGCATAGCCTAGATCCTTCATTAACTTTGTCGGAGCATTACGCAAATGAAGTGGAACGGGCGCATCGGGGTATTGTTTTGCCAAAGCCTGCGCGTTGTACATCGCGTCGGTTGTCTGCCGTGATTTTTCTGATTTTGCCAGGGCAGTCGCGACGTGATACAAAATATAGCTGGATTCAGGCATGCCGATACGCTCGACTGCCTGGAATGCATTTAGTGCCAGACCTAGCGCACCGTTGCCGGCCAGGCCGATATCTTCGCTGGCAAATATTACCATGCGTCGAGCGATGAATTTCGGATCTTCACCGGCGTCGATCATTCTGGATAGGTAATACAGCGTCGCGTCGACGCTATTGCCGCGCATGCTTTTGATAAATGCGCTGACAACGTTGTAATGCATCTCGCCTTTTTTGTCGTACCCGGGTACACGTTTTTGTGCAGCCACCTTGACGATTTCGGGCGTTACTTTTTTTTCGCCCATACTGAGCGATAGCTCTAGGTTACCAAGGGCAACACGGGCATCACCGCCAGATAATTCCGCCAGATAGTCCAATGCTTTTGGAGTAACGAACTTTGTTTTGGCTAGTTCCTTTAATGCACGCTTGAGTATGTTGATGATTTCATCTTTGGTCAGTGGCTGCAATACCAGTACCCGACTGCGGGATAATAGTGGATTGATAACTTCAAAACTTGGGTTTTCGGTCGTAGCGCCGATCAGGGTAATCAGGCCGGATTCAACATGGGGCAAAAATGCGTCTTGCTGCGCTTTGTTGAAACGGTGAATCTCGTCAACGAATAGCACGGTTCGGATTTGCAGGTTCCAGTTTTGGCGAGCATGTTCGATGACTCTTTCGACATCCTTTTTGCCACTTGTGACGGCAGATAGTTCGACGAATTCTGCTTCGACGCCCTGTGCGATGATCCTAGCAAGAGTCGTTTTGCCGCTCCCTGGTGGTCCCCATAGAATCAAACTAACTGGTTCTTTGCGCTTAACGATTTGCCTCAGGATCTCGCCGTCGCCCAGTAAGTGTGTTTGACCAATCACTTCTTCGAGTGACGAGGGGCGCATGCGTTCAGCTAGAGGTACTCGTTCCATTACTATCCAGTATAGCGATTTTTACGTAAAGGGTATAATCCTTGTGCTATAATTCGACTACAATGACAAAAAATTCTGGTCGCGGATTTACGATAGTCGAACTACTAATAGTGATTGTCGTCATCGGCATCCTAGCGACTATTGCGGTCGTTTCATACAATGGCATCCAAGATCGAGCGCAAGCTGCTAGGACGACCAGCGCTGTCAAAGCCTACGAAACCATGCTTGGGCTGTATAGTTCGTTCAACAAGGGTGAATATCCATTCCTGCGACCGATGTACGACAGGTACGCACCGAACGCCGAAGCGCTTTGTTTGGGCCCGTCGACTGACTTTCCGACTGACACGGCAAACGGGTTTCAGGCTGGAGAATGCTCGCTGCAGTTTGATGGTAGTAATCGTATCGTATACGGTGGGTATAGTAGTGGTCACGACCTCATTGCGGCGCTAAAACCATACGCTTCTAGTGCTTCTAATTTTTCAATCCCCGTGACGTCGATGGTATTCGCAGGTAAAACATATAAAGACCGTGGTATTTATTACCGCAACCTCAGCAAGGACGGCGGTATTCATACGCAAATAGCATATCAGATCAAAGGTGACGGCTGCGCAAATCAATCGCACAGAAAAATTAGCTATGATTCGGGCACAAAGACATCCTATTGTATGTCGATACTGCAGGCGACACCAGGTGTCGACTGGTCTGATTTGTACATGTAGTTTTTATGCTAAACTGTAATTATGATGTTCAAAAAACAGGGTGGGTTTACGATAGTCGAGCTATTAATCGTCATTGTAAAGGACGTAACCGGAAGTGCATGCACGAATTGCGGAAACCAGGCGGCTTACGAGCAGGCGCTCGATCGAATTGGACTAGCCGCGGGTATGAATTTGAACGGGTTAAAGGTGGGTAATCCATGGGGCGCAAAATATGTCCTTGACGAAAACGAGTTAGAAAACATGACCTCTAACAATGGCTGCAATAGGGATGGCATCGGCGTTGGTTTGAATGTTCCTTCCGGCGTGACAGGATTCAACGTTCCAGTGATCCCGACGTATTCTTGTTAAAGGTGAAGTGTACTATTCGGCATATTTCATAAAAAAGCAGGCTCGCTCGTGTGCTATAATCGACGATAACAATGCAGCGAAAAACCATCCTGTTACTATTCGGAGGTGAGTCATCAGAACATGACGTGTCGATTTCTTCTGCGCGCAACGTTTTTGCAGCAATCGATGACGAAAAGTACGATGTCGTATTGGGGTATATTGACGCGGCAGGCGAGTGGTGGCGACTGGATGTATTTGACGAAGTTATTGATACGGATGGTTTACAGCAATTACTGCCAGCACTGGGTCAAAAGGGATTTGTGACGTTGCC
>SEAL01000006.1 GCA_004145215.1 Chloroflexota bacterium
ATGTGTAAGGGCAGATGCACCTAGGATCAGAGATGCACGTCATTGTGCGATCAATCTACCCTCCTTGATGACTGTTGATTAGTATAGCGTTTGCGCTATGACTGCGGCAACTACGAATCGACATAAAACGTAGTAGACTACGCTACATATGGTGGAAAACCTAATGTAGTAGCCCGTAGAGTGCAATGCCTGTTGCAACGCTGACGTTAAACGATTCCTTTTTACCTTGCATAGGCAGCTCGATGACATCATCACATTGTGCTAAATAATCTGCGGAAATTCCGTTAACCTCTTCGCCCAGTAGCAAGGCTATTTTTTCGGGAGGTGTATAATCATGTAGCATAACGGATCGCTCACTTTGTTCGAGGCCAACGACCGTATAGCCTGCGGCTTTTAAATCATCGAACGGTATCGCTTCCATTTGCTCGAATGGGACAAACGTCTCGGCGTCCAGGGCTGTTTTGTGAATCTGTCTGGTAATTTTGTCAGCGAAATGCGGCAACCGAGTATCTTTTTGAATTGTCGGATAAGGAGTGTAGCCAGTCAGCAGTAGTTTTGATACACCAAACCCATCGCAGGTGCGAAAAAATGCTCCTACATTATGAGTTGATCTGATGTTATGGGCGATGACAATTATTTCGGGCATAGTATTAGTGTATCATTATGAAAATTCATAAGCGTTTTGTGATATAGTCTAAAGTAAATGGACGAGAAAAAAATCCAACATCAACGTCGCGAACACGAGGAAAAATCAACTCAGCAACGCGCGGCAATCTTAGGCTTGCAGTATCTGGACACCAGAGAATTCGAAGATGAATTAGACCTGGTGAAAGAACTGATGACTATCGAAGACATGCATAAATATCGCATGGTTCCGTTGCAGGCAGGTAGCGAGTACAAGCCATTCAGGTTCGGGGTGACCAGTCAGACGCCGCAATCGGTGATCGAAAAAAAGCGCGTCGAGTATTCCGATCAGGGCCGTGAGGCGCAGTTATTCTTGATCAGTGGCGGCGGCTATATGGTGTTGATGAATCGCTACGATCCGCCGAAAAAGGTGATCTATGACGATATCACTATCGCAAAAGAAGGTGATAGCGCAACAATTGCATCGGTCAGCAAGACGCTCAACTCCGTTGGCTCTGACCAGATGCTGGATTATCTGATCGATCAAGCCGATCGACTGGGCGCCAGTGACATCCATATCGAAAACCAGCGAACTTATATTCGTGTTCGTATGCGTGTCGATGGTGCACTGCACCCGGTTGCAGATATTGAAAAGGATAAATACCGTATTCTGATGGGTGCGATCGGATCACGCGCCAATATTTCATCGGCAGCAAAAACATCGCAGTCTGGTCACATTCAAAAAGACATCCACCGTGCTGGCGCAACCCACCTATTGAATATTCGTATCGAAACAGTTCCGACGATGTACGGACAGGACGCGGTGATGCGCTTGTTCAACTTTGACGAAAGTATGCTGAATCTGGATTTACTAGGTATTCCAGAAAAAGAGCGCTCAGAAATTAATGAGATCGTCGGCCATCCACGTGGCATGATGTTGATGGTCGGACCAACCGGTTCTGGTAAATCAACCACTTTGTATAGTATTTTGAATGCGCTCAACACGAGTGATCGAAAAATTCTGACACTCGAAGATCCAATCGAATATGGTATCGGTGGTATCGCCCAGATTCCAGTCGATACCACGCACGGTCAGACCTTTGCTGATGGACTTCGCTCGATCCTGCGTTTGGACCCTGACGTTGTAATGCTGGGAGAAATCCGTGACGTTGATACTGCCAAAACGGCAATCCAGGCGTCTATTACGGGGCACTTGGTGCTATCATCATTCCACGCAAACTCTACTAGTGCTGCCTTTTCGCGTATGATCGGTATGATTGGCATAAACCCGATATTCAGTTCGGCAATTCGATTGCTGATTGCACAGCGACTAGTGCGAAAACTCTATGATCCTTCCAAAGAAGAGTACGAACCTGATGAAGCCACAAAACAATGGGTGCGCAAGACGCTAGAAGGCGTTGCAGCGGATCGTATGCCAGGTATTGACCTGAATAACTTCAAATTATGGCGACCAAAAGTACACCCTGATGCACCGTTTGGGTTCAAAGGCCGTATCGTCGTAATGGAGCAGATGGTCGTTAACCACGAGATCCAAGGCTTTTTGCGCGGTGATATTGCCGACGCTAACCCAGAGGCAATTGAAGAAGCCGCGAGACGTTCTGCAGGCCTGATTACGTTGATCCAGGCGGGGACACTGGCTGCGCTGCGCGGAGAAACGACACTCGAAGAAGTAAACCGTGCAATTTAGGGAGATGGCCCCTTTCAAATCTTATAAATCTGTGCTATAGTTTAAAGCTGATTGTATAGAGAAAAGTAAACACCGAGTATTTGCGAGTGTGGAGCCGTAGGAATACAACTATGTGGCCAGCTGTCATCAAGACCGGTAAATAAGGAAGAAATTATGAGTTTTGCATTAATTCAAAAAGTTAACGAAGAGCAGAAAAAGCACGCTGTTGTTGATGTACGTAGTGGAGACACTGTCCGCGTTCACCAAAAAATCAAAGAAGGAAACAAAGAACGTATCCAAATCTTTGAAGGTGTCGTCATCCGAACTGACAACAAAGAATCACATACGTCACGAATTACTGTTCGTAAAATCGCGAGTGGTATCGGTGTCGAAAAAAGCTTTCTTCTGCACAGCCCATTGGTTGAAAAGGTTGAAGTGACTCGTCGTTCAAAAGTTCGCCGCAATTTCCTATCATTCCTACGTAACCGTAGTGGTAAGAGCGCACGTCTAAAGGCGGTTAACTATGACCGTGAAGGCATCAACACACTTCCGGAAGCTCCAAAAGCTGAAGAAGCAAAGACTGAAGAAGCTGCCGAAACAAAATAATCACTTGATTATGAAAAACGCTCCAAGCAATTGGAGCGTTTTTTGTTTATAATAGCCATAAGATGATATTAGGAATTGATGAAGTTGGGCGGGGTCCATGGGCGGGGCCGCTAGTTATCGGGGCTGTGGTACTCGGCGGCGTTCAGATTGATGGTTTGACAGATAGTAAAAAGCTGTCAAAGAAACGTCGAGATGAACTAGACTTACAAATACGAGATACTGCTGCGGGATTCGGCCTGGGCTGGGTGAGTGCGGCCGAAATAGATGAAATAGGGCTATCGGCGTCACTGCGGCTGGCAACGCGACGCGCGGTCGAGCAAGTAAGTGTACCGTATCACGAGATTATTATTGATGGAACGATTAATTTTTTGGTGGACACATCAAAAGGTGGATTTGTCACAACCATGAAAAAAGCAGATCTACTGATCCCGAGTGTATCAGCTGCATCGATCATCGCAAAGGTTGCCAGAGATAATTATATGGCCGAACAAGACCAGGTATACCCAGGCTATGCGTTTTCATCGCATGTCGGTTACGGCACGGCGGCGCACAGGATTGCGATAGAAAAACTTGGCGTGACGCCACTGCATCGGCTGTCGTTTGCTCCACTAGCAAAATATCGTGGTGCAGCAATGCCAAGCCTGCCTACACCTAGCGACTCGAGTCATAGTGAATTAACTGTTGAAACAACAAAAAAGATTGGCGACCGTGCCGAGGGTGAGGCGGCTAGCTATCTGGTCCGTGCTGGCCACGAGATCTTAGAGCGCAACTGGAAAACAAAATACTGCGAAATTGATATTGTATCGCTGAAAAGCGGAGTGTATCATTTTACCGAAGTAAAATATCGCAGACAAGCGAACCAGGGCGGAGGAGTTGCTGCAATCACAGCCAAAAAACTCAATCAGATGAAATTTGCCGCATCGTTTTTCGCAAAGGTCCAGCAGCTTGATGATAAAGATTTGCTACTAACTGTCATATCGATGACGGGCTCTCCTCCAGAGGTCGAAGAATACATCGAACTACGATAAATCTGCGTATAACTTCGCGTAAGGTCCGGAATTCATATGTTCATTCGTTGAGCACGTACTTATTGCTTCGATAGTGCCTGCGATACTTTTTCTTTGTCGCGTTCGATCAACTCAACTCGTCCTTGTATTTCGCCAATACCCAGAGATATAACGCGTGATAGGGCTGGGATATTCTGTTTTGGTTCAAAAAATGTTCGGTATGCATCAAGATGATTCTGCGTTGATAAAAACATTGCACTAATACGAGGAAAGTTATCATAACTCTTGTCGCCCTGGAACGTATCGCTGATCCACGACCAGTTTTCTTGTAGCCATTGCCATGTCTGGTCTCGACTGGCGCGGTTGCGACACAGATGCGCAAGCCAGTGAGATATGTCCTGCGGGCGAACGATCTTTGAATTCCTTAGGTTGTCGAGCAATTCTGCAATTTTCTCTGGATGCTGCGTACTTGTGACGCCTACGCTGATATCTTGACGCAGCTCGCTCGATTGCGTGTTGTTGTGCTGTGTCATTAATGCATCGACAACGCTCGCGTCGCCGTGCCTTACGACGCTAGCGAGTATCAACGAGCGAAGTTCGGCAGGTAATTCTGCGATCGGCGTTGAGTCGTATAGTTCGCGTGCAGTAGTAACGGCATCGGTGTTATCTCCGTATAACATCAATGCAATTATTGTCGCACGAAGTTTAGTGTCGTCTTCGGATTCTGTATCTGCTTTCTGCCATCCTAGTCGTTCGTACTGTACAGACGCAAGTGATACGACGAGTTCTTTCAGCATTGCTTCGGGGGCAGTGTCTTTTTCGACAAATCGCTGTAATTCCGTAACCGTGCCGCCGACACTTCGCCAAACGGATTCGTTGTCTTCTGATATATAGCCGGCGAGTAGAGGGATTAGTGTGGCTGATGATATTATTCCGCCACGCGCTAGTAACGTCGCTTCGCTCAGAATCTGCAGTCGGTCAATTGGACTAAGCGTGTGTGATGATAGCTGACTAACGATATCATTGAATAAATCGGTGTCGTAGTTTGTCAGGAAGTGTGCTGTATCGTTTGTATTCAACCGTAGTCCAGCGGGCGACGTATTGGGGATTGTTATTTCGCTGCTATCGAGTAATTTAGGCAAATGATGGTCTGCACTATTGAGCGGAACCGGCCAGGTTGCATCGCTAGGTTTGTGTGGGCCAACAAAAAACTGCTGCTGAGTTAAAGTAACGGTGTCGCCATCTTTGCTGACGTGCACGACTGGATACCCTGGCTGCGTGATCCATGGCTGCATAAATGTGCTAATATCTTTACCGCTGGCTGTTGACAGCGCATCCCATAAATCGGTAGCGATGGTACGCTGGACGAAAAGTCCATCCACGAATTCCATTCAGGATACAGCGCATCGAGCGCAATGTATTCCATCATGGTCGCAAAGCTTTCGTTTAGCCAAAGATCATTCCACCACTTCATTGTTACCAAATTTCCGAACCACTGATGCGCCAGTTCGTGGCAAATGACTAATGCGACGCGCTGCTTTGTACTGATGCTGGCGATAGTTGGGTCAGCCAGTAGTGCGGTTTCTCGGTAGGTAATTAATCCCCAGTTCTCCATAGCGCCGACGGTAAAATCGGGAAGGGCGACATGATCAGCTTTTGGTAGCGGATACGGTACGCCGAAATAGTCATCATAAAAATCAATAGCACGCGTCGCCGTATCGAGCGCAAAGTCCAAACTGTCAGATGGCTGTGCTGGTGAAGCCCAGACGTTTACTTCAACACCACTTTTTGTCATTGCTGATTTTTTGTGCATTTCGCCGGCAACAAATGCGAGCAAATAAGTGCTCATCCGAGGCGATGTCTGGAATGTTGTGATCAGTTTATTGCCATCGGATTCCTGACTGTCGACCGGCATATTACCGAGCACGGTAATGTCTTCGTCGGTGGTCAGCGTCAGGTCAAAGGTTGCTTTTGCTTCGGGTTCGTCGATACACGGAAACACCTCACGGGCATGGTGGCTTTCAAATTGCGTCGCGAGGATCTCTTTTTGGACACCGGCATGTTCGTAATAGCACGGGTAGAGGCCGTGCATCGCATCGGTGATAGTTCCACGGTAGCCGATAACGACAATATGGTCACCTGACTGGAGCGTGTCACTAGTGATACGTAATTCGTCATTTTCGCCTAGCAAGTGTGTTGCCAGCGATCCGTCAACAAGAACAGATTCGATTATCAAATCTTTTGCGTGAAGTGATATAGCGTTCGCGCCGACGGCGAGGCTGCCGCGCATCGTTACTGTACCTTGGAACGCACGTCCAATACGGTCGATATCGAGTGAGATAGTGTAGTGATTCGGAGTAAATTGCGTAATCAGGCGGGCGGCTTTAGTCATATATCCATTGTAGCAAACACCGTTACGTTCTGCTGGCGTATCGCTTATGGCATAATAATAACAATGAGAAAAGTTCATGCAGTACGGCGCAGTATCATTTCGTCTATTATTTTGGTGATTATCGCCATCGCTATTAGTCTGTCGCCCGATATGCATCATCCTGTCGCTGTGCCGGTGTCGGTTGATGAATCGGCTGATCAGATTAAAGCTTTACCGAGCACAGCCACTGCCGCCCTCGATCAACTAGAGGTGAAGGGGCGAGCAGCAAAGACAGGCTACGCTAGGACGGAATTCGGCGATGGGTGGTTACGTCAGGGTGCGTGCGACATGCGCAATATTATATTGAATCGTGACCTGCAAAACGTTGTCGTTGACGATGCATGCAAAGTGCAGTCAGGTACGCTGAACGATCCGTACACGCAGCAGATGATTTCGTTTATTCGTGGGGGAAGCTCGAGCGCGTTGGTGCAGATTGATCATGTCGTCGCACTCAGTGATGCGTGGCAAAAGGGTGCTCAGCAGTTGACGAAAGAACGTCGAGTGCAGTTAGCAAATGACCCGCTCGAATTATTGGCGGTCGATGGCGCTGCAAATCAAAAAAAGAGTGATGGAGACGCTGCGACATGGCTACCGGACAACAAGGCATTTCGCTGTCAATATGTCGCTCGGCAGATTGCAGTAAAGCAAAAGTATTTACTATGGGTGGCGCCAGCAGAACGCGACGCTATGGCAAAGGTGCTACAGGCATGCCCTGGGCAAACGTTGCCAACAGAGTAATTGACTACCTAGTACTTGCCAATTATTCGATCATTGGTCGTTTGGATTTTTTTGCGATGACGCTTTACGGCGACTGATTCTTTGACGCGACGAAAAATCGATGTTTTTGAATATTTTGCAGCCATTTCGTCAAGTTCTTGAATTTTAGCGATTTCTTCTGGTGTGAACTGATCGTAGATCGAAGTGGTGAGTGGTGTTGCGTAGGCAGCGTTTGCGGTTGCTTTGACAGCTGCGGCTGCCGATGACTGTACCGTGTCTTGTGGGCCTTGGTGCTCTGCACGGGCAAGCATGGCGTCGCGCGCCTCTTTAATGCGTATAAACGCCTCTGCGGCCTCTGGTGAGTTGCTATGATCAGGATGGGCTTCGAGTGCAGCTTTTCGAAAGGCTGCTTGAATTTCAGGCGCTGTCGCGTCGTTGTTGATACCCAGAATCTGATTATGGTTCATAATTATATTATACACCATAATGCTTGTGTTTGCAAGTACCTGGTAATTGTATTTAGCATATACGACAGAAACGCTTGTTTCGCTCACGCTCTGGTGCTATAGTAATGACAGTACATTCCGGCCAGCAGGTCGGATTTTTTCATAAAAGAAAGGAAAATGATCATGGATGACATCAACGTAAAACAGTTGACACTTGCGGTACGAACTATTGCCGAGGAAAAAAATCTTCCCGAAGAAACAGTTATGGCCGTTATAGAACAGGCAATTGCAGCTGCATGGCGCCGAGATAACGGCGAACGCGATCAAGAGGTTCGTAGCGAATTAAACGTTAATGACGGTACAGCAAATGTCTTTGTCGGACGTGAAGTTGTCGAAGAAGTTGGCAGCGACGCTGTCGAGATTAGCCTCGAAGAAGCGCAGAAGGTAAAAGCTGACGCAGTTGTCGGAGATATTATCGAAGAAAAGCACGAAGTAACGAGTTTTGGCCGTGTTGCAGCGCAGACGGCAAAGCAAGTCGTGTTGCAGCGCCTACGCGAAGCAGAACGTGAAGTCGTTCTGGGAGAATACGAAGACAAAATCGGTACGGTTGTGACCGGCACCGTCCAGCGTGTCGAGCCGCGTGTTATCCGCGTTGAATTAGGTAAAGCAACGGGTATTATCCCTCAGAGTGAACAGATCCAAGGTGAATTTTATAGTATTGGTAGTCGTATCAAGGTATTTATCAAAGATATCGAACGCGACAATCGCGGTCCGCAGTTAATCCTCAGCCGAGGCAACGAAGCGTTCGTCGAGTATTTGTTTCGCCAAGAAGTTCCAGAAATGGAAACTGGAGCAGTTGAAATCAAAGCAATCGCTCGTGAAGCAGGTCGCCGTACAAAGCTAGCGGTCAGCAGTACTGTACCTGGTGTTGATCCAGTCGGTACGTTTGTTGGTGGGCACGGTACTCGTGTTCAGGCGGTGATGAATGAAATTGGCGACCAGGAAAAAGTCGACATTATTACGTTTGACGAAAACAACGAGCAGTTCATCCGTAATGCGCTCAGCCCAGCGGAAGTTGCCAAAGTTGACATTGATGAAGCCGCAAAGCGCGCACGAGTCTACGTCAATGAAGACCAGCAATCGATTGCGATCGGACGTGGTGGGCAGAATGTTCGTTTGGCAAGTCGCCTAACTGGATATGAGCTGGATATCGAGACTGCAACGGCCGAAAAGCCTGCTGCATCGGCTCCGAAAAAGAATATCGAAGATAGCCTATTTGGTGCTATCGAAGAATCAACAGACAAATAAGTCAATTGTATGATAATAAAAAGCACTGGAGGGCCAGTGCTTTTTATTATCAACCCTGTATATTATAAATTAGCACTCACTTGACCCGAGTGCCAATTTTTTCTATACTAGATATAGTAAGGTAATAAAAAGCGATAAAAGCTTGCGCCTACGATATGGAGGATTGATAATAGTATTATGCCCAATGATGATTTCGCAGAATTCGTTTCGCACCTTACCGATAATGCACGTACTAGCTTGCAGCACGCTGATGCGATTGCGCGTGGCTACGGAAGTGCTTATATCGGGACGGAACATATATTACTTGGCGTACTAGCCCAAGGGTCCTCGGTTGGCGCAAAAGTGCTTGCCGATGCAGGCGTCACACTCGACCGCGCAGAACTGGCACTGAATTTAACGCCGCGCACACTGGTCGTGAGCACCGGAGCAAAAGGTCTGAGCGAAACTGCAAAACTGACATTAAAAATGAGCTGGGAAGTCGCACAGGAGTTCCATCAAGATAATTTGGGTACGGAACATATTCTGTATAGTATCTTGAGCCAAAAGAACGCTCGTGCAACAGTATTACTGCGGGATATGAATGTTGACATTTCTAATCTGACATCAGATTTAGAAGAATTCTTTGATCGTCAGCACGCCGCATACCAAGATTCAATTAGTGATGCTGGTGGACGTACGACAAAAAAACAGGGTCGTAGCGGCGCCCTAGAAACATTTGGAACCGATTTGACGGCGAAAGCAAAACGTGGCGAACTAGACCCAGTTATCGGGCGAGAGCCTCAGGTTGAACGCATGGTGACGATACTGAGTCGCCGTACAAAGAACAATCCGGTTCTGATCGGTGAACCTGGTGTCGGTAAAACGGCGATTGTTGAAGGATTGGCGCAGCGCATCGCGCGCGAAGATGTGCCGGATCATTTCGAGGTGAACTGCATATGATTGGTGCGACAACGCTAGATGAATATCGCAAGCATATCGAAAAAGACACTGCATTAGAACGACGTTTTCAGACGATAGTAGTTCCAGAACCGAATCTAAAAGACACCGTCGCTATTCTAAAAGGCCTCCGCTCTTATTACGAAAAGCATCATGGTGTCACTATGAGCGACGAAATACTGGAAGACGCAGTGTATATGGCGGATCGCTATGTTAGTGATCGATTTATGCCAGACAAGGCAATTGACGTAATCGACGAAGCTGCGGCGCTGGTTCGCGTGAAAAGCGGACGCAAACCCAGCAAGGTACGTGATTTTACGAAGCAATTGAACAATTTGAACGAAAAAATGGATGAAGCAGTTGCCAGTGAAGATTACGAACGGGCTGCTTTGTACAAGACTCGCATCAGCCAGGTAACGAAAAAACTCGAAGAGATACGCGAAGCTTATGAAAAGAAAACTCCGATTATACTGCAGGATGATGATGTCGCGCATGCAATTGCGACAATGACCGGTGTTCCCGTAAAGCGTATTCAAAAATCTGAAGCGAAATTGCTACGACACCTAGACGCCCTATTGGATCGTTTGTTTTCATGGGGCCAACTGGAGTTGGTAAAACAGAGTTGGCGCGAGTGCTAGCACGTGAAGTCTTCGGGAGCGACGAAGCACTGATTAAAATCGACATGAGCGAGTTCGGCGAACGACACAACACCAGCCGCTTAGTAGGAGCGCCAGCAGGGTACGTCGGATATGATGACGGCGGTCAATTGACTGATAAAATTCGACGCCAGCCATACAGCGTCGTTCTGTTTGATGAAATTGAAAAAGCGCATCCAGAGGTATTCCAGTTACTATTACAGTTACTCGAAGACGGCACGTTAACTGACGCAAAGGGACGCAAGATTGATTTTTCAAATACAATTGTGATCCTGACAAGCAACCTTGGTGCGGATCGAATGATGAAAGAGTCATCGCTTGGATTCCATTCTTCAGCCACTCGATCTGACCAAAAACAACTGGACGACGCACATAAAGAAAATGCCCAGGCTGCCCAGGATGCGTTATCCAAAATGATGCGTCCAGAATTGATCAATCGTTTTGATTCGATTGTAACGTTCCGCGCGCTGACTCGCAAAGAGGTTGCCAAGATATTTGATAATCTAATTGAGGAATTGCAGACGCGCTTGATTCGAAAAGGTATCCATTTGGTCATTACGCCAGCGGCAAAACGCTTCTTGATCAGCAAAGGTTACGACGAAAAGTTTGGTGCTCGACCGCTTCGACGTGCAATTCAAGACGAGCTGGAACATAAGCTGGCTGATGGTATACTGAATGAAGAGTATGAAAAGGGAAGCGTTCTCACGATTGGAACGGCAAAGGGTGGACTGACAATTAATGTTGCGAACGAAAACGACTAGAGGCTCCGTTGGATCAATAATCAGTGCCGTTTTTACGGTCGGATTACTAATTGCATCGGTATGGCTATGGGTTAATCGTCAGTATGTTGTTGATCAGATTGCCGTATGGCAGTACCAGCCTACCGCCGAAATTCAGCAATTTGCTGATAGGACAACGATGACCGATGGCGGTAGGTTCTATCTATATGCCAGCAGCCCATCGCTCGAAAAATCACAAGATTTCAATCAAAAATGTGATCGTAAAGAAGCATCAGCGGCGGTGCTGGGATGTTATGCATCCGGCAAGATATACATTTATGATGTATCAGACGAGCAGTTGGATGGAATACGTGAAGTAACGACAGCGCATGAAACACTCCACGCGATCTACCAGCGAATGAGCACCGATGAAAAAGCGCGGATAAATGCACTGCTCGAGGCGGAATATGCAAAGCTGCAGGGTAATGCCGAACTGGTCGAGCGCATGGCGTTTTATCAAAGAACTCAGCCTGGCGAACAGAACAACGAGCTACATTCAATCTTGGGGACAGAGTTTCCGAATCTAGGTTCTGAATTAGAGCAGCATTACAGCAAGTATTTTGCTAATCGCGAGGCAATTGTCGATCTCCATACAAAGTACGCAGAAGTTTTTAATTCGTTAAAAGCACAATCAGAGATGCTTGCCGACCAGCTAAAGACGCTGGCGAGCGAGATACAAGCTGATTCGGCGACGTATAACCGTACGGTTTCTCAGTTGAATGATGACATCGAGTCGTTTAACTCACGCGCGTCGTCTGGCTCGATGACTAGGGCGCAATTCGACTCACAACGGCAGGCGTTGAGTAGTCGATTGTCTAGGCTGGATACGCAACGAAATACAATTGACTCGTCAATCCAATCGTACGAAAAATTGCGGCAGCAATATAACGAACTCGCTGATACTTCGCAAAAACTATATGACAGTATCGACAGCTCGCTTGCACCCGCTCCATCAATTTAAAGTAAGGTATACTATACATAATGGCCAAAGCAAGAACTCAGTTCATCTGCCAAAATTGTGGCGCTAACTATCCAAAATGGACAGGTAAATGTGATAACTGTGGCGAATGGAATAGTCTGGTTGAACAGGCTCCCGTATCGGCAGGAAAATCTGTCGTCGCTAGGGGTGCATCGTCAGGTAAAATTTTGAACTCACAGACAATGAACACAATATCTGCCGAAGACTCTATACAGAGGCTATCGACGGGTATCGCTGATTTGGACGTCGTACTCGGTGGCGGAATATTGCCGGGCGGCGTCGTGCTACTCGCTGGTCAACCAGGTATTGGCAAGAGCACGTTGTTGCTGCAGGTAACAGCCCATATCGCAGCATCGACACCTGTGTTATATGCTAGTGGCGAGGAATCTGCAAGTCAGGTGAAACTACGCGCCGAGCGATTAGGCGCGAATAGCAGCGAGCAGCTTAGTTTTGTTGCCAGCACGAGCGCAGATGATATCGCTGCAACGATTCGGAGCGGAGCGTATAAGCTAGTTATCATTGACTCTATACAGACATTGTCATTAGATGAGATAACTTCTGCGCCAGGGTCCGTCAGTCAGATTACCAACAGCAGTAACGTTGTTATCCGTGCTGCAAAAGAATCAGGAGCTGCGGTCATACTAGTCGGTCATGTGACAAAAGAAGGTAGTATCGCCGGGCCAAAAGTATTAGAGCATCTGGTTGATGTCGTTCTACAGTTCGAGGGTGATCGCTACGGTGGCTTCAAGGTAGTGCGTGCGATCAAGAACCGCTATGGGTCGACCAGCGAAGCGGCAATATTTGAAATGGACGAACAAGGACTGCGCGTCGTGCAAAACCCGTCCGCCGCGCTGCTCGCTGAGCGTCAAAATGCCGACGGTTCGGTCGTTTTAGCGACGCTCGAGGGTACCAGGCCAATCCTGGTAGAAATTCAGGCACTTGTCAATACGACCAGTTTCGGGTATCCTAAACGTACAGCCTCGGGGTTCGACCTCAACCGACTTAATTTACTTATTGCTGTACTAGAACGGCGAACAAAACTGAATTTATCGGACAAGGACATCTATGTCAATGTCGTCGGCGGCTTGAAACTGTCGGACCCTGCGGCTGATCTGGCTGTATGTATGGCGGTTGCCAGCGCGGCGGCTGGACGGCGACTAGACGACGGTATCGTTGTCTTTGGCGAAGTAGGATTAGGCGGGGAAGTCCGGTCCGTCCTGAGCGCCGATCGTCGTATCGCTGAAGCGCAAAAGCTCGGGTTTACCAGGGCTATCGCTCCAAAATACGGAGCAAAAAACTCATTTATTAAAGGTATAGGTGACGTCCGCGAAGGATTGATCGATTACCTACAAAAGTAGAAAGAATTACTATGAATATAGATTCATTAGTCATCACAGCGGTACTGTTAGTACTGCTAGCAGAGGTGACATACCTGGTGGTTAAATTACCACGGCAAATTAATAATAAAAAGCGAATGATCTTTGTTGATACGTCAGTCGTCATTGATGGACGTATTTTATCGATTGCAAAGTCTGGATTTATCGGTGATACACTAGTGATCCCACGCAGTGTGATCGGCGAGTTGCAGTTTTTGGCCGATAATGCTGATCATGACAAGCGAACGCGTGCTCGTTACGGGCTCGATGTTGTCAAAGACCTCCAGGAAATGGCAGAAGTCGATGTGACAATCCTGCAGGACGGTAGCAAAGCAAAAGAAGGTGTTGATGAGCGACTGCTCAACTTGGCCAAAAAACACAACGGTGCAATCTGCACTATCGACTACAATCTGAACAAAGTTGCGGTTGTTGAAGGTATTGCTGTTTTGAATGTAAACGAACTGGCGCAAAACCTCCGTATGGCGTATCTTCCCGGAGAAAAGATGTTGCTAGAAATTGTCCAAAAGGGTAATGATAGTCATCAGGGTGTTGGCTACTTGGTTGACGGCACGATGGTTGTCGTTGAACAGGCGAATCGATTCATTGGAAAGTCGGTAGAAATTGAATTTATCCGTAGCAGTGACGTTTCCGAGCATCGTCGTGCAACAAAGCAACCTTCGCGTCAGCGTCGACAATCACAGCCTAGAGCAAGTGCGCCGCAGCATGCAGAAAAGGCTCCAGCAGATGCAAGTCTAATATCTAATCGAAACGACACTTCTACAAATACACCAAAGCGACAAACTCGCCGTCCGAAGACTTCCGCTCAGCGAGAAGCGGCATTAATAGACTTGGTAGATAACCAATAATCAACACTTGCAACTAAATAAATACCCTCCATGCCGGAGGGTATTTATTTAGTTTCGGAATCGATCTCTTATTCGTTCACGAACGCTATCAGCTCTTCAGCCATTTGGCGTGAGGCTTCGTGATGCTTCCGCCGTGTAGAATACGTTGTCGGTTGCAACTGCACTGATCTGCTGCGGATCACCTGTCGTAACAGTTATTGTAGCTTCGTAGTCACCACCTGAGGATATGGACTGTGAGTTCACTGTTGTGCCGTTGTTGCGTATCTCTAAATTTTGCAATGGGTTTTTGCCCTGAGAAACGCTAACACGGATTCGATAGCTGTTACCTCCGACGTTAGACCAACTAATGTCACCGATATTCGGTTTTGCGTCATCACACTTGTGGACATCGTCGTCCTTGGTGGCGTCATAGCCTCCTGTCGCAACAACAACTTCACGCTTTGTCGTTGGGTCGGTGGTCTTTTGGACGTCAATCTCGATACGTGCAGCTGCTGGCGTACAGTCGGTCGCTTTCTTCTTTGATACTTTGTCGAAAGTCGCTTTGCTGTTTGCTGGCAGTTGATTCTTGTTGAACCAAGATGGGTACAGCTCATTGCCAATTTTTTGGATGCCTTCAGGTTGCGTGAACCAGTCATTGGCTTTCCATTTACCTTCGTTGGCGTAGATATCGCTGTGGACGTATCGCATCACTTTGTCGATGATCGGCGCAGGGAGTGTCGAGTTGCCGCTGTTGAGCGCCTTTGGTGTTGGATTGCCTAACCATACGCCCATCGCGATAGCTGGACTGTAGGTCATCACCCAAAGGTCTTTTGGTTTGCCGTCAAGGTCTGACGTACCAGTCTTTGTCGCGGTTCGAATACCTGTATTTCCGTAACTGAGCCCGGTTGTGAAGTTGCCGAATAGCGGTCGACGCGCATTTGGATCATTCAAGATGTCGCTGATGATATAGGCGATCTGAGGATCAAATACTTGCTTGCTTTCGTCTTTCCATTTCTTCAGACTTTCACCTTGGCTATTCTTTACTTCCAGTATGCTGGCGTGTGGCTTGTAGACGCCACCGCGTGCAAGTGTTGCAAATGCATTAACGTGGTCGATCTGTTTCGTACCACAGGCACCGATAGCCGACGATAGTCCTGTCTGAACTTCGACTCCTTGCGTGCAGTACTGTGTGTCACCGGCATCGCGAATTGTCTGCAACGTCTGTGGGATGCCGGACTGATACATTGCTTTTACAGCTGGAATGTTCCTGGACTGTGCCAGACTCTGACGTAGTGTGATGGCTCCCTTGAATGTGCGATCGGCATTTTGCAGCTTTGCGCCATACTCTTTGTCAAAGTTGGTATCGGTGAGGTCTCTTGATCCACTGCCGTAGTTCTTTTGTCCTGGGCCTTTGTCTTTGAGTAGTTCGGCAAACACTAATGGTTTGATGCTCGAACCTGGCTGAGAAAATGATATGGCTGCATTGTCTTGCCCAAAGCCGTCATAGTCAAAGTCTCGGCTTCCCATTAGTGCCAGAATCTGACCTGTCTTTGTATCTTCGACGGTTCCGGCGCCGTTACTGTAGCCATTGATAACTGGCCGGCTCGACGCAAACTCTTCGGCGATTGCTTCTTCAAGTTTGTTCTGCACGCGAATATCTAATGTTGTTTTCACCGTTAGTCCGCCACGTCCAACGGTTGCTTTGCCTAATTCTCGCTCTAATTCTGTGCGAACCATTTGAACGAAGTGCGGCGCTTTAATATCGCCATACTGACTGGATGCTGGCTGTAGTTTGTCGAGTACTGGATCTTTCTTTGCTTCGTCGGCTTCTGCTTGCGAGATAGAGCCAAGGCTGACCATGTTATCTAGAACGCGGTGCTGGCGAGCAATTAATGCTTCATTGCCTGCGACGTTATACGGGTCGTACAGCCCTGGTTGGTTCGGTATTGCTGCGAGGAGTGCTGACTGGGAAATAGTCAGATCTTTTGCATGAATCTCTTTGCCGAAATAGGTCTGGGCAGCTGATTCGACACCATTACGACGGCCACCGTACGGCGACTCATTTAGATACAGCGTTAAAATCTGGTCTTTGTCGTACATACGCTCTACTTCGATCGATAAAATCAATTCTTTGATCTTTCGTGGAATACCAGCAATACCTCGTTCATGTGCTTCATCCGCAAAGAACACCTGCTTTACTAATTGCTGAGTCAAAGTTGATCCACCTTGAATACTGTTTCCTTGAGCATTGCTGAGATCCTTTTTCGTTTTGCGCTTGTGCGCTAGATTAGAATACACGCTCATTTTGCGTGAAGATGAAGGTTTTTTAGACACCGTATAACTTTCCCATAAGCAGTATTGTGTTTCATTATAGCATCAAAACGCGAGTGACAATACCTAATTTCTGCTATACTCGACAGATAGAAACAGATGAAAACTAAATATGGAGACATGCGATGACCCTTTCCGAAGAACTGCAATGGCGAGGTTTTTATAATCAAACAACCTTTGATTCACCGACGGCACTAGACCAGGGGCAATTTACGCTCTATCTGGGGACAGATCCGACAGGTGATAGTTTGCATGTCGGCCACTTGGCTGTTTATATGATGGTGCGACGGTTCTTGGACCATGGTCATAAAATCGTCTTGCTTGTTGGTGGTGGTACTGGCGTCATCGGGGATCCAGGCGGACGTACTGATGAACGATCTGTGTTGCCGCTAAACGTAATCGCTGACAATAAACAGGCATTGGCGACACAAGTTAGCAGTTTATTTAGTGGACGAGACTTCACTCTTGTTGATAACTATGACTGGCTAAAGGATGTGAGTGTGCTCGATTTTCTGAGAGACGCCGGCAAACACTTCGGAATGTCGCAACTAGTACAGCGTGAATATATCGCCAGCCGTATGGGTGAAGATGGTGGCGGGATTAGTTATGCGGAATTCAGCTATACAATACTACAGGGCTATGATTATTGGCATTTACACAACCAATTAGGCGTTAATTTGCAGATTGGTGGCAGTGACCAGTGGGGTAATATCCTTTCTGGTGTTGAATTGATTCGTAAAAAAGAAGCTGATACTGTTCACGGGATGACTGCACCGTTAGTAATCAATAAAAGCACTGGTCGTAAGTTCGGCAAAAGTGAAGGCGGAGCAGTCTGGCTAAGCCCAGAAAAAACAAGTGTTTACAAATTTTATCAATTTTGGCTAAATACTGACGATGCTGCGGCGGTCGAATATTTAAAACTATTCACACTGCTGTCAAAAGACGAAATTGATGCGATTCAAGTGCGTCATGAAGCGGAACTTTCAGCTCGCCATGCCCAAAGAGCTCTAGCATATCAGGTGACATCGCTAGTTCATGGTGATAAAAGCGCTGACAGCGCGGTTCGTGTAACGGATGTTCTTTTCGGTAAAACGTCATTTACAGACTTGTCCGAGGCAGACGTCGAACTACTTGCAGTAGAGATTCCGACTACTAGTCTGGACGTTTCTGTTATCGACGCGCTTCTCGAGCTAGATGTCGTTACAAGCAAGGGTGAAGCTCGCAGGTTGCTGCAGGGCGGGGCGATATCGCTTAACGGCAAAAAATTGACTGACGATATCACGCTATCGCAGCAGGGGCTAGTCAAAAAGGGTAAAAATACGTTTATTCTCGTTCGCTAGTATGAATCAACTGCATACTATGATCACGAAACGGCGAATCTGGATCTTGACAAGTCTGGCGATATTGATCGGATTACTAGCTATAGTGGCCGCGACGGTTAGTCCATTCAAACAAGCATCGACGGGGCTTTTTTCTGAGCAATCTAATCAGCAGACTGAATATCTGCGCGCAACAGTCCTCAGTATCGATACGGAAACTTCAACGGTAAAATACGTTGATGGTCCACGTGCGGGCACTATTGAACGAGTTCCGATTCCCGCACTTGCGAATCAGGTACACCGCGAGCAGCCAGGTGATACGATCGTTGTCGCGAACGGTCAGCGATCTAATTCTGTATTTGACAAGTGGCGTTTGCCGCAATTGTTGCTGCTAGTCGCAGTGTTTTTCGTTGCAATCGTTGTGATTGGGCGCAAAAAGGGAATCATGGGGACGGTTGGCTTGGGGATCAGCATTGGTATTATCGGACTATATGTCGTCCCGCGTATATTGGATGGCGCCTCATCGTTTTGGACGATTGTGGGTGCTGCATACGCGATTGCCGTCGTGTCACTGTATATTGCACATGGATTTCATAGACGTACGACAATCGCATTAGTTGCGACATTGCTTGTGCTGTCAATTGTCGTTGGACTGGCAGTATTTTCAGGTTGGTTCGTCGGACTAACTGGTAGCTATGACGAAACGACGGCGCTGCTGTCTATATCGACGCAAAATATCGATATGCGTGGCGTACTCGTCGGCGGTATGATCATCGCAACACTCGGGGTGCTTGATGATATCGTCACTGCTCAGGTCGCCGTCGTTGATCAACTGCGAAAGGCAAATCCTCGATTGGGCGTGCGAGAATTATATAAACGCGGTAGCGCAGTTGGCGGTGAACATATCGCAGCGCTGATTAATACCCTGGCGCTAGCATACGTCGGCGTATCTTTACCTGTAATCCTCAGTATCGTCGGTAGTCAATACAGCTACAGTATCCCGGTGTTATTTAATGGCGAATTTATAGCCCAAGAAGTGACGCGAACGATTGTTTCCAGTCTTGGATTACTGGTAGCTGTGCCTATTTCGACGCTGCTAGCTGCGGTCGCGCTTTGTCATTGGCAGCAAATAACTGATATACTAAAGACTCGATTACGTCACAAATAAGGAGGCTTTTATGCACGATACGACCATTCTTGACCAACATCTTTCTGCTGATGCGGTCACAAATATTACACAGTGGTTGAACCAACCTAAATACGCGCAGTACAAGTCCGAACTCGAAATCATGATCAATGATGAGCGCTGGAGTGATCTGGAGGATGCATTCTTCAAAGTTGTCGAATTTGGCACCGGCGGACGGCGCGGAACGACAGGTATTGGATCAAATCGAATTAACCGTGTGACGATTGGCGAATCCGCTCAAGCTTTGTGTGAATATGCACTGTCGTTCGATAAAGATGCATCGAAAAAAGGTATTGTTATCGCTTGTGATACAAGGCTCAGTTCACCAGAACTCAGCCAATATACGGCAAGTGTCTGTGCGGCCGCCGGGTTTAAAACGTATATATTCGATAGTTTTCGAGCGACACCAGAACTCAGTTTTGCTGTCAGGGAACTAAACTGCGCTGCGGGTATCGTTATCAGTGCTAGCCACAATCCTCCAGCTGATAATGGATTCAAGGCATATTGGAGCGATGGCGGCCAGCTGGTAGCGCCACACGACAAAGGAGTGCTAGCAAAGGCAGCGCAAATCGAAGTAATTAATGATCTTGATTATGACACTGCCGTAGCGGAGGGTAAGATAGTGATCATCGGTCACGAGATTGATCAGAAGTATGTTGCCGCTGCATCCGCACAAGCTGAAGGTATCGATCGTGATATCGCTATTGTATACTCGCCACTACACGGCGCTGGACAAACAAATGTCTTGCCGGTTTTGCGTGCAGCAGGGTTTCAGAATATCAGCGAAGTTGCTGACCAAATGACACCAGATGGTCACTTTCCAACGATCGAAAATGGCAAACCGAACCCTGAAGAGCGATCAGCAAATGATCGCGCCGTCGCGCAGATGCTAGCCGAAAAAGCCGATATCGCCATTACCAATGACCCAGACGCAGATCGCATAGGTGTCGTTGTCAGGGTAAATAACGAACCGTTTTATTTAAACGGTAATCAATCCGCGTCACTTGCAGTTGAATATGCCTTGTCTAAAAAGTCACAAAAAGGCGAATTGACACCTCGTCACTATATAGCCAAAACGATTGTGACGACCGACTTGATTAATAGCATCGGTGACGCATATGGCGTAACAACGTACGGTAACTTTTTGGTAGGTTTTAAATATATCGGAGAACTGATACTGCAAAAGGAAAACACCGATGAGGTGTTCGTTATGGGCGGCGAAGAGAGCTATGGGTTACTGAAAGGTGATTACGCCAGAGACAAAGACGGCGCCGCTGGTGCATTGCCCCTTGCGGAATATGCAGCCGAGCTAAAGAAGGACGGGAAGACGTTGCGCGACAAGCTGTTCGAATTGTATGCGCAGCACGGTTTGTATATCGAACGACTCGATAACGTCGTTAGTCCGGGTGCTGACGGGTTTGAAAGGATGCAGTCAATTATGGCGAGCTTGCGCTCATCGCCGCCTAGCGAGGTTGCGGGCTATCCTGTCACTGCTTTGCTCGACTATCAAACTTTGACTCGAACAGATACCGGCAATGGTCAGCAGCAAACGATTGACTGTATAAAGGGTGACGTTGTTGTGCTCGAGTTAGGTGACTCTCGTCGTCGGATTACTATCCGTCCTAGCGGTACAGAACCGAAGATTAAATTTTACGTTCAGTGGTTTGAAGAAGCGGAATCAGATGATTTAATTGCAATTGATGCGCAATATCAGGTTATCTCGCAACAGCTCGAAGCACTTTCGCGGGAACTAGAAGGAGCGTTATTCGGCGACACCACTGCGAAGTAGCTTTTGTAAATCATAAGGTTATGGTTAAATGGACGCATGAATCGTCACACTCGCGGCTTTACGATAGTAGAGCTACTTATCGTTATCGTTGTTATCGGCATACTTGCAGCAATTACCATAGTTACTTTTAGTGGAATACAGTCACGTGCAGAAAACAATAAAACAGTTTCTGCAGTTGGCGCCTACGCAAAGGCGCTGACTGTATATGCTGCGCTTCCTGAAAATGGACGCTATCCAATTGCAAGCTATCCGTGTCTCGGCCCTAATCCTGCGACACCCGCTAGGTGCGCAAATATGACAGATTCTACGAATCCTTGTTTTAGTGCAGGAACAACCGTCACTAAAGCTGATTTTGAGATCGAAATGAAAAAAGCGATAACGAATATTCCACAACCCAGCAGTCAGTCCATGAACTGTAGTGGAAAAATGTATTCGGGTGCATACTATAACTCAGATGCGGGTACCTATGCAGAAATTACCTATTATCTGAAAGGAAACGTGCCGTGTCCATCAATTGGAGGGTTAGGCCAGCCTGGACGCAACCAAGCAAACGACACGACTGTCTGTATTGCGGCGCTTCCTAGTCTATAGCCTGCTAAAATAGATATATGCTATTCACAACCTCACTCCAAAAAATTAAAGGGGTTGGACCAAAAACGGTCGAAATGTTTTCGGCGGCAAATTTGCATACCACTGAAGATTTGATTACCTTTTTGCCGCGGACCCACGAAGATTTTACCGATATTGTATCGATTGCAGACATTACGCCGGGCAAAAAAACAATCAAAGCGCGCTGCGAAAAAATTGCAACGCGACCGGTACGCCGTGGGCTACGAATTACAACAGCGACTCTCGCTGATGAAACAGGGAAGTTGCAAGCAGTTTGGTTCAATCAGCCCTACCGTGCAACACAACTGGCTGGTGATGAAGAATTCTATTTTTCGGGTGAGTTCGAATACAACTACAATAAATACCAGTTGAGTAACCCAAGTGCCGAAAAGGTGAGTGACATGCCCGTTCAAACTGATCGGCTACTGCCGGTGTATCGTCAAGTCAAAGGACTAAAGACGCAATTGGTTCGCAAGATAATTGCCGAATTAAAGCCACTGATTACGATGATGCCAGAGACACTGCCTGATTGGATCATCAAGCAGCAAAAACTGATGTCGCGAGCTGATGCCTATACTAATATTCATTTTCCAAAAACCATCGATGACGTTCAGCGTGCACGAGAGCGTCTGGGCTTTGAAGAGCTATTTCATTTGTTATTAGCGAGTCAGCTGAACAAGCAAGAGAATGCAAAGCTAGAAGGATGGCATATTCCTTTCGAGCAATCAATCGTTGCTGGGTTTGTCCAAAAGCTACCCTTTGAATTGACTGGTGCTCAGCGCCGTGCTGCATGGCAGCTGATTCAGGATTTTGAACGCAAAGTCCCTATGAATCGTATGTTGCAGGGTGATGTCGGGTCCGGCAAAACGGTTGTTGCTGGGTTAGCAGCGCGCCAGGCGTGCTACCACGGCTTTCAAACTGCGCTCATGGCACCAACTGAAATACTTGCATCGCAGCATGCGGAAACGCTTTCAAAGCTACTGCAGCCGTTTGGTGTGTCGGTCGGATTATTAACCGGTAGCGTCAAGGGCCAGGCGCGCGGTGTACTGTACGATCAGATCGCAAAAGGATCTGTCGATGTTGTTGTTGGAACGCATGCACTGATTCAGGAAAAAGTCCAATTCCATAAATTAGGGTTCGTGGTTATTGACGAACAGCACAGATTCGGTGTACAGCAGCGTCAAGAGTTATTGAAGAAGTCAGAACATATGCCGCACTTGCTGGCTATGACGGCAACGCCAATCCCGCGAAGCCTCGCGTTAACTGTCTATGGTGAACTTGATGTCAGTGTACTAAACGAACTTCCAAAGGGTCGCAAGCCAATCGCAACAAAACTTTGGTCACCAAACAGCCGTGCGCAGCTTTACGAAAAAGTCGACGAACAAATAAAGCAAGGCCGCCAAGCCTACGTCATTTGTAGCTTGATCGATGATAATCCCGATAACGATATTAAAAGTGTCGAATCGGAATACAACAAGCTTCGTAATTCGGTATTCAAGCACCGAAAAATTGGCTTGCTCCATGGAAAAATGAAGTCCGAAGAAAAAGACGCGGTCATGACGTTATTTTCTAGCGGTGAGCTGGATATATTGGTCAGTACTACTGTTGTCGAGGTCGGAGTCGATGTACCAAACTCGACGATTATGATCATCGAGAACGCCGATAGATTCGGCCTGAGCCAGCTACATCAGCTACGTGGTCGTGTTGGACGCAGTGTTCATCAGAGCTATTGTTATTTGGTAATGAGCGATAGCAGCAAGCCGTCAGAGCGTCTGAAGGAAATCGAGAAATCGAATGACGGGTTTTATCTAGCTGAAGTCGATCTGCGATTACGTGGTCCGGGAGAGATATATGGTAGATCGCAGCATGGTGCGTTGAATCTAGAAGTTGCATCTTTGGCGGATACACAATTGATTGCACGCGCGCAACAATCGGCCCGCAAGTTCGCAGAAGACCCTGAAAATTTGATACAATACAAACAGTTAGCCATGCAGGTGCAGAAATATCAGCGCCTGACAACGCTCAATTAACGTAAAAAATAACAAGGAAGCCTGCGGCCAGAGAAATTCAACTATGTATTCTGGTACTACATTTCGTGTCAAATCAGGGCGCCTTCTGGGAGTCCATCAAAAAATCGACCGCGTCGCTCGGCGTAATTTGGCGTTGCATTTGTCAAAACGGACAACTTTTCCAAAAGAAGCGCAGATTATTCATTTTGAAGGTTTGAATGGTCCTGACGGTATTAAGCGAAAGAGTCCGGGTAAAGACGAGCCGTGGCATTACGTTGATCCAAAAGATCCCACTGACCATGATTTGCGGGATATGATCAGTGACCACCTTCACAACCTCACGAAGGCGCTCGTTGACGATGATCACGAGCGAGCTGCATTCGAGGCTGCATGGATGGCGCATGCTATCACGGATGGTCTGACACCAGCACATCACTATCCGCTCGAAGAAAAGCTCGAAGAGCTTCGCGACGGCAAAGGTCTGGAAACCCGGTCAAGCGCAAAGGATAAATTAATACTTCCAGGCAAAACACGCCGGCAGCAACTGCGTAACAACTGGGAATTCTGGGGCGCAAAGGGAATTATGACGACTCATTTGGCATTTGAACTCGGCGTAGCAACGACGATTGCTGGGCAGCGGCTGCCGGATACGATGCCCGATGGGAACGAACTAGTGCGTGTAAAAGAAGAAGGTTTTTTGGTTCTGTTCGATGAAGCCGTCCAACGTATTGCTGCGCTAGAATTATATGAAGAATTCCATCGCTTTGGATGGACGCGTCGACTAGCGCGCGATACTAAAACGCTGCTACTACCGGAAATCATGAGGATGGTGTGTCTAGCATGGTACGACAGTGCGATGCAGGCAAAAAAGAAGCGAGCCCAAAAGCACTAATGAACATTCGCGTCATATCGGGACTATACGGTGGCCGAAAAATCACTGCACCCGCCGGAACAACAACGCATCCGATGGGTGAACGTGTTCGGAACGCCATGTTCAACATTGTATCCGAAGAAATCAGGGGCGCACAGGTGCTTGATGCATTTGCTGGATCGGGCGCGATTGGAATCGAAGCGTTAAGTAGAGGCGCTGCTGATGTGGTATTCATTGAGCGGGACAGGTCAGCTCAAAAAGCCATATTAGATAATATTACAACATTATCCATTGCGGACAGCGCCAAGTTGGCGCGTTCATCTGTCGCTACGTGGGTAGCGGCGCACGACGACCAAAAATTTGACATTATTTTCGCCGATCCACCCTATGATGATCTACAGTTTTCCACAGTCGAGCAATTGTTGGGGCTTTTAAAACCTGGCGCGCTTATGGTATTATCACAACCAGGTAGAAGTGAGGTTCTGACCAAACCAGGAGTTGTTGTGGTGGACAATCGTAGTTATGGTACCGCGAATCTCACTTTTTACCGCCGAGTAGAATAAACTCGACAATCTGTAGAACTTATCCCCGACGAGCAATCGTCGGTTTTTTATTTATTAAAATCAGCACCGCTAATAGATAGCGTTTTTTTGATTACCCTTTGGGTCTATCAAGTTACAAGATGATAGATCCATCAGTCACCAAATCGAATTGTGAACGTGAGCCAAATATTTTTATAGGGCTTTCACCAATAACTAACAGAAGTGACCACATTAACAATTAGAATCACTACCAACATTCTGGGTGAAACCAGTGTAGTTGGACGGCTGAAGTACCATGTAGGCCTAGATAAGCGATAGCGGTAGTGAGGATACACATCATCGAATATATGGTGCTGGACAGGCAATCCAGAGTCCTCGACCTGAAACGTTGCAGGCAACAAAAGCAAAGTAAGACGGCGGTAAAGGTTTGTCACGGGAGTTAGATGACCCACCCTGATAAAAAAACGGGCGAAACGAGAGGGGCAGGTTCGATTCCTGCACGAAGTTGGCGACACGATAATGATGTCCAGCACCATATATTCGATCATTAAGCGTAGTAGTGCTGGTAGTAAGGCGGATTGGAGTCGGATATGACAGTATCAAAAGCAACCGCATCATTAACACCAATGAGACTACACAAAACCGATGAAGGCTATATTGTCATCGGTGCACAACTCAATGACGAAGAAGTAGAGTGGGTACAACTCACAAAAGCTTACGCCCATAGTACAAGCGCTTTTGCTGCACTTGGACGTTTGTATCAAAAAGAACTTCTAGAAAAGTAATATATAAGATTGCTTTGCTACTAGCACCATACGCTTAATAAACAAACAAATCAATCAACCGTCGTAACGGTGGGTCAGGGTAAACCAACGATAGCCGTTACCCACCCTTACGGCGATTGAACCCAATAAGGAGAATGTAAAATGTTACAAGAATTTCACACAATAATTAAACCATTAAATAATGATCTGGCAAAGATGTTAAACATGCAAGACGACTACACAGTCATTCCAGTAAAGGTAACGTTCAAAAGCGGTACTACGCAAGTCATCGAGGACGGCCTGGTATCAGAATGTGACCATAAAGGTGCAGACCTTGGAGATGTCGAACTATCGAGCCTCCACTACAATCCAATCACTGAATCTGTCGAAGAGTATGACGTCACACGACGCGGACTAGTCTGTGATCAATGTCCGGCTTGGCAGGATGAATCAGGAGAGTGGTATGAATAAGCAATCACAGGAACAATTCAAGCTATCGGTCGTAGAAGCATGTTTAGCTCAGGTAAAACTAGCTGACGATAAATACGACGCTATCAAGATTTTAGAGAGCTGGGCGAAAGCTATTAAGGAGGATGCTCATGAATAGTATCAAGTTCGGCGACAAAGACTATGCACTAGTGCCGGCACGATTGAAGAAGTTTCGCGAAGCAAACGTAAGAGCGTCTGTTGAAACAGAACCATCATATAACGCAGATGGCTCGATAACTTTCAAAGCAACTATTACACAAGATCGTGCTAACGAATACTCAGCAATGGCAACCGGAACAGCTCGCTATACCGAAGCAGAGCTTAAAAAGCCAAAAGCTTTCGAAAAGCTAGAAACTATATCTGTTGGTCGCGCTCTAGCCAATATGGGCTACCTCAACGACGGACAGATCGCTACCACAGAAGAGATGCAAGAGTTCGAGGATTATCAGCTTAACAAAGTTGAACAAGCTCTACGAGACATTTCAAAGGCGGAAAAGCGCGGTGACTTTGAATCAATAATTTCAAAGTTGAACGCTGAGCAGCAGCTACAAATCGCCCCGAAAGTAAAAGAAAGAATGAGGGAGATAGCTAATGCAGCCAAATAGTTTAACTGACGATCAACGTACAGACGAATGGTTCAAGGCGCGACTAGGCAAAGCAACAGCAAGCCGATTCAAAGACATCATGATAACTATTAAATCTGGTGAAGCTGCTGGTCGTAAGAACTATCGCGCAGAGCTAGTTGCAGAGCGTCTAACTGGTACTAAAGAAGAAACATGGACATCTGCAGCAATGCAATGGGGTATCGACAACGAGCCTCTAGCGGCGTTGCGTTACGAGCTGCTGTCCGGCAACGAAGTGCAAGAGTGCGGCTTTTACGCTCACCAATCACTTCAAGCCGGGGCAAGTCCTGACGGTCTAGTTGGCGACGATGGATTGATTGAGATCAAATGTCCTAATACGGCAACTCACATCGATACGTTAAAACGACAAGACATCCCATACCAGTACTACTGGCAGGTAATGGGACAACTCTGGATAACGGGGCGAAAATGGTGTGACTTCATATCATTCGACCCACGTATGCCAGAGAACGCACAGATATTCATCACTAGAATTGAACGTGACGAATCAAAGATCAAGCAATTAGAAGAACAAGTGACTACATTCCTCCGCGAAGTAGCTCACGATGAACAATTTATCAAATCATATGAAAGGGCATCACTATGACAAAACCAGAAACCGGAAAAGATATATTAAACGAAGCAAAAAATAAAATAAAAAAACAAAAGGAAACAACTAACATGAAAACACCAAAGAAAACAATTATCGTAACAGTACTATTAACATTAACGACTATCGCTATCATCGCAGGTTTACTATACGCAGGCTTCACAGCTGGCATCAGCTATGAGAAAAGCAAGAACCACGAAGTAACCACAGCTGCTAAAGAACTTGCAGTGCAAGTTGCACCAATAAAAAAATAACGAAGCTGGACGACGTAGCACAGCCGAGTATTCAAGAGCCTACGTCAAAGCCAGTAGTAGAAGTGACCCCACCGCCAGTTGTAGCACCTGCACCTGTAGTGAGTGGGGGCTGCGAATCATTTCTACCATTGGTTAGTAAATATGACTGGGACGTAAAAATCATGATGGCTATCATGCAAGCTGAAAGTACCTGCCGATCCGACGCTATAGGAGATACACAGCCCATTGCGGGGTTGCTCGCTCACAGTTGTGGATTGTTTCAGATACGAACGCTTGCAGGTCGTCCTACGTGTGAACAGTTGAAAGACCCGGCTACAAATATAGACTGGGCGTACAGGATTTATAAAGGACAGGGTTTGCGTGCATGGTCAGTTTTCTCTAATGGAAAGTATACAAGGTATTTATGAGAGAAATTAAATTTAGAGCGTGGGACAGCGAGCAAAACAGAATGTTCAGGGTAGATAAAGCGCGCTGGATACTGTTTGGATCACCAGAAGAATTGCAAGGAATATCAGTCGTCGATGGGCAGAACTATTACCACTCTGGCCGAGGCCACACCTTGATGCAGTACACCGGTCTCAAGGACAAAAATGGTGTGGAGATTTATGAAGGTGATATTTGCAAAGTGAATAAATGGCCTGAAGAAGAAAGTGAACTAAGGATTGTAACTTACGATGCGCCCAGCTTCTGGCTTTCTAAGACTTTAGAAGACAAAGTAGACGTAGATTTATTTAGTACGCCAGGCGCATACGAAGAAGTAGTTGGCAACATCTACGATAACCCAGAATTACTAGAGAAATAGATCATACGGGGGTATGGGATATGGCAGACAATCAATCAGAACAAAAGCAGCGAACGAATCAACAAAACCGTTCGCTGCATTTGTTTTATACACACTTAGCTAAGTCATTAAATGAATCAGGTTATGACATGAAACGGACACTGTCTCAGTCTATCGATATACCGTGGACTCCGGAAACAGTCAAACAGTTTTTATGGAAGCCAATTCAAAACGCACAGCTAGGTAAAGAATCCACCACAGAATTAACGACAAAAGAAATAGACGAAGTATACGACACTCTAACGCGTCATTTAGGTGACAAGCTAGGCGTCTCTGCTCCACTATTTCCAAGTATTGAGGATTTAATAATAAAAAAGAAGTGAGGGTATCACAATGGCAAATCCACAAACGGTGCCGGATTTATTCCAGCAGTCCAAAACTGAGTGGTTAGACGGCGCACGTGCTGTCGCGATTAGACTACTCAGAAAATCAAAGCATGTAATCACTATCGAAGATGTACTGGCGGAATATAAGTTCCCAAAGTATCTACACCGGAATACGATCGGCAGTGTATTTAATGATGATCATTTCGTATCAGTAGGCTTTACTCGTTCGCGTCGAAGCGTATCGAACGGTCGGGTGATTCAGCAATGGTCACTCAGCGATAAGTATGCTGCAGATAGCGAGGTGGATTGTGAGTAGAAGTAAATTGGATAAATTCCAGTTAAGTTACGAGGATTTGCCAGAGACAGACTCTAGGCTAGCTGAATGGTTTGGTGATCGCGTGTACGTCGTGTATGCGCGACTAAAGGTTTGGATCGGTAATCTCCGTGACGCTAGCTGAGTTTGTTATCGCCACAGTACCAATCCTATTCGCTCCAACATTCGGAGTGATTTTTATTATAGCCATGGTAATCAAGCTGGTGAGAGACGAGCTGGATTATCGGGCTTGGAGTAAGGAACAGAATGTATAGGCAGCAAACGACGACTGGCGATATGAAATCAGCGAGTTGTCCTAAATGTAGGTCAACTCGTTTGCTGCTAAAAGGAACAGGACTGTCATGTACTAACTGTGGAGAAAAAATAGGTACGACAGCCAATAAATACGGCGCTAAACGTACTGAGTTCAACGGAAAGATATATGACAGTAAGTTTGAAGCCGGCATTGCTGGTGAACTAGAGACTAGGAAACGCGCCAAGGACATTAAAGACTACGACACTCAGTATCGAATAGAGTGCTGGGCGTATCGTGAGGACGGTTCTAAGGCATTCCAGGTCAGACATAAGGTAGATTTTCGTATACACCATAATGACGATTCGTACGAGCTTTACGAGGCTAAGGGAATTGAAACAGCGGATTATAAATGGCGGCGCAAATTCCTTGAAGAGATTTGGCTACCATTACATAAAGATCATATCTACACAGTAATTAAACAAAATTCATGGAGGCGATAATGGCAAAATATTATGTTGAAGTTCATTCGGAGGCAATCAAAGAGTTTGACGACATTGAAGCAGATACAGACGAAGAGGCTAAAGAGTATGCTCTCGAAAATACTGATCTTGAAGACCCTGTGATTTTCTCAATGTTTAGGATTGAAGAATAGCATGGAAAACATCAAAGCACTCAAAACCCAAAAGAACATCAACTACTGGTGGGATGAACTAGAACAAGCAGAACGTGTCATAGAAAGTGATCGTGAAGACATTGAAACCCAAGAAGAGCGACGATCGCGAGCATTGGGGATGTTGGGACTGCTGGGTGTTAAAAACCCGCTTGGAGTAGAGCGAAACCTCGATTTAGGCGACGAGCCAGCGTAATGCCATGGAAAACAAAGCATCTAAATTAGCAATAGGTGGAATGATAGCCGGTATCGCAGCGTATGACGTGTTGTGTCCTCCTGGCCAAACTATCAGCGAGGGGTTCGATCGACTGATTGAGCGATTCCCAATAACAACGTACACGGCAATAGGAGTCACGGCTTTGCATCTTGCGAACGTCTTACCGCCTAGGCTTGATCCACTACATCAATTAACGGCTCTGAAGAGCTTACGGAAGGATAGAGAATAATGGATGACAATACGGCAAGTGTGATAATTAGCATTGCGTTTCTTATATTTGTAGCAGTATTATGCTGGATTTTTAGCCGGTGTGAAAAATGAGTGACATTCTAAAACCCTGCCAAGAACTCTGTGACGAACTAAGCGGACTCACAAGCGAAAACTTAATGAACATACCACCAAGGAAGATTGAAGAGAACAATCGTCGTATGGCGCATGTAGCATTTGAATTAACTATGAGGCTATTAGAGCAGACGGAGGCAGCATGATAGATAACGAACTATTCAAACTGTGTGAAGATGTGTATAAGCGATGCCCTGACTGGTACATGAAGGGCAGTAATCTACATAACCCACAAGCATGGTGGTCAATAGATGGTGAATTGATGCCACAACCGGCTGACAGTCACAATCTCAGGTGGAATCAAATTGTTGCACCGCTCTACACCTCCGACTACCTACTAGAGATGCTACCACAATACACCGATGCCAAACACAGGTTGACGTTACAACCAGTTGCAGAGTTAGGGCGATGGGCGGCTAGTTATGATGACACAAACAGAAAAGAGGACAGGCACGGTGTTCACAGTGCTGACACCCCACTCAAAGCCCTCCTCAAGCTTTGCTTGGCACTCAAGGATGCGGGTGAGTTGTGACGGGGTACGTGCCGATAAAAGGGTTTGAACCCTACTACTCGATCAATCGCGAAGGCGAAATTCTTAGTCATCGCTTTGGGCTGCCGCTAAAGCATAATCTGAGTACAGACTATCCCCGTGTGACACTCTACAAACCTGGTGTTCGAGGCAAGACAAAATCGATACACAGGCTTTTGTGTGAGCACTTCATAAAAAACCCAAAGAACTTACCACTAGTAAATCATATCAATGGAAATACGAACGATTTTCGTTTAAACAATCTTGAGTGGGCAAGCCATGAATACAACGTCAAGGACGGATACAACAGGGGTCGGGTACACCCCCAACAAGGAAAAAGATATGTAGACAGAAAGAGGGAATGTGAAATGTGTAAACAAACATTTGAATATGTAAAACCGCAACAGCGATTCTGTAGCAAGAAGTGCGCCGGGATAAACAATTTGAAGATTGCGGGGGTTGTTGCCCTCCACGAAGCAGGAGAACTAAAGTAATGTTCCACTACCTACTAAAAGGTCACAAAAAGAGAGTAAAAGTACTAATGTACGACAAATACGGATTTGCAGATATTGTGAGTGAGTGTTTGGCCTGCGGAGGAGAGATTGATGAGTAGTAACGAATCAACAGAACAGAAGATAGACAAAGTGCTAAAGAGCTTTCTTATTGGTTATGTCGATCACAAGGGAAGTCCTAACCAGCTCCACGATGACGCTAAGCAAGCCCTCCTATCGCTAATCGCAGAAGCAGAAGACAGACGGAGTGCGCAGGAAAATGAAGCGACCGTCGCTAATCTAAAAAAGATCAAAGCCGGATATTTCGACATTGATTACATGATCAAATCCTGTCAACTAAACAAGGAGAGTAACGTATGACAAAGCTATTGAGCGATGAAGAGTTTAAGCGGGAAATACGCACGGCATTCCGACACTCATCTGGAATACCTAACAAACAGGACGCTGAAGAAGGCATTCTCTACCACACATCTTCTGGAGTTGATCACTTCGTGTACCTCGTAAATAAATTAGTTAATGAACAGAAGCAAGCACACGGGACCGAAGAACGAATTGAAGAGTTCAATTTACTACTCAAACACGGCGAAGAGGCATACCTAGGTGAGGACTGGTGGGCTGACGAAAATATTAGAAATCAGAGTGCTTGTGAAATACCATTAAGCTACCTCGATCAACGTCGTGAAGAGTTGCAGCGCCTAAGAAACCAAACAGGAGATAAATCGTGAATGATAACGAGCTATTGGAGCTATGCAAGGATGTGGAAGCCAAGACAAGGTGGGAAGACACAGCATCTGCTTACTTATGGGTCGAGGCTCACAACGCTTACGAAGTTGATAACGGCAACCCGCTAGCGTTCGCTCACCCACCAGTACCCGCCTACACCTCCGACTACCTACTAGAGAAGCTGCAATTTCATTTGGTGCAATACGAATTAGGATACTCGTTCTGGAAAAGACGCTGGGAGC